>JAGLYE010000275.1 GCA_023132505.1 Bacteroidales bacterium
CTGGAAGAGGGTTACAAAATCCTCACCAGCGAATTCCCTGTACTTGTCTATACCGCTCTTGCAGCCAATTCCCCTGAAATACTGGGCTATGCTGCTCAGTACGGACAATTATTGGAATTACTCAAATCTAAAGCTGCAGATGTAATAGTGGAGGAGACGATCGCTCAGCTCAGAGATGGAATGGCCGGTCATTTCAAGAATTACTATGCTCCGGCCGACAAGGATGCTTTTGCCGCCCTGATGGAAGTATATTACAACAATGTACCCCTTGAAAGCCAGCCGGAATATTTCCTTGAGCTGGTTGACGATATGGATGGTAATTTTACATTCCTGGCTGATTACGTTTTCAATAACTCTATCTTTGAAAGCCAGGATCAGATCAACGAATTCCTTGACAAGCCCAAAAAGAAAACACTTGAAAAAGACCCGGCCATGAAACTGGCCAATGAGTTCACTGGTATGCTGGGCCAGGTTATGGGACAATATCGTCAGGCCAATGCACAGATCGGTGAATACGACCGTTTGTTCGTTGCCGGTCTCAGAGAGATGAATCCTGATAAGGTTTTTTATCCCGATGCTAATTCTACCATGAGAATGACCTATGGCTCGGTTCAGGATTATATAGCAGCTGATGCTGTTTTCTACGATTACTATACAACCTTGGCCGGAGTTATGGAAAAAGAAGATGCCACCAATGATGAGTTCTTTGTTGAAGAAGAATTAAAGACATTGTTTAGTAATAAAGATTTTGGTCGTTACGGCGAAATAATCGATGGAAAAGAGCGCCTGATCGTCTGTTTCCTCACAACTAATGACATTACCGGTGGTAATTCCGGAAGCCCGGTAATCAATGGCAATGGGGAACTGATTGGTATTGCATTTGACGGCAACTGGGAAGCTATGAGTGGTGATATCGCTTTCGAACCGGAATTACAGCGCACTATTAATGTTGATATCAGGTATGTACTGTTTATCATTGATAAGCTGGCCGGAGCACAAAACCTGATTGATGAGCTTACCATTGTTGACAGGCCCAGACCCAAAATGGTGAAAACAGTAAATGTTAAAACCAAAGTGGTAACGGAAAGATCAATTGAATAATATTTATCTAAAAAAACTGAAGGGCTGTCTCAAAAGCCTAATATTTAAGTCATTTCGACCGAAGGGAGAAATGACCTTGAGCAGACCTTTTGAGACAGCCTCTTTTTTATTGATGAATAATCTTCGTTGAATAAGACTTTTTGCCGTCTGTTAATCGAAGTAAGTATGTTCCGGCAGACAGGTGGTCTGTATCCAGACTGTGATTATTCAGGCTTCCATCAAGCTTTTCCTGTATTAATACCCGTCCCTGAATATCGGTAATCGTCAAATAAATATAATCAGAAGATTGTTCATCCAGATTTATGTTCAGTCTTCCTCTTACAGGATTGGGCCAGATGTTTGTAACTGCCAATTCGGGGAGCTCTTCAACAGAAACCCATGGATCAGACATCCATGTTGTTGTATACAACCCCCGGCCATGAGTGGCAGCCAACACTGTATTATCCGCTTCCCTCAGCTGTATCATATCAATCCTGACATTGGCCATACCTTCTATATCCGGAATCCATTGGGGATTGGTAAGATGCATGTGGTTACAGGTCCAGATCCCAAGTTCAGTGGCCAGCATGGCCTGCTTTGCGTCATCAGGATGATAGAGAGCATAGCGCACCGGTATATCCGGCAGATTACCCTCAATGTTTGTCCAGGCGCTCCCGCCGTCATATGTTTGCCATACCGACACTACCCCATAATTGGAAAAGGTAACTAACAAGGTATCTTCAGATCCTCCGATAGCAACACAGGAAATGGATGAAATCGGGAAGTCGGCACCTGTTATTTCGGTTACCTCTGGAGTGGCCTGGGCGTTTTCAACCTTAAATAACCTTCCGGTCTGTCCTCCAACAAAAAGTGTTGTAGCATCATCCGGAGAATAAGGGGAATATTTAACATGTGTAAATGGTGTTGTTAAACCGGTTCCAAGAGAAATGTAAGTTTTCCAGGGATTGTTAGGAATGGAAGATACCCGCATCAGCTGATCGGGCCTGTTCCCGAAAAAACTGCATGCGTTGGCATAAAGTTTATTCAGCTTATAATCATAATCTGCAGGGCAGATAAAGGTGCCGCTGTATTCCCCGGCACTCTGGGATGGGTATCCATTTATGAAAACAGTATACCTGTTGTAGTAAACAGAAGTAATAAAGATTTCAGGTTCGTCCACATCCCAAAAACAGCCTGCTCCATCACCACCATCCACCATATCATTAATATCAAGGGGATCGCCCTGAAAATACAAAGTACCATTATCCTGTAATCCACCAATATACCGGTTGTCGCCAGCTACCGGTGATATGGCACATGTATAAAACTGCAGGGTGCTGAAATTAAGGTTTTTTTCTTCAAAAACAGGGTTTGATGAGGTAGCATTGGCAGTATAAAAAACACCACCGTCAGTACCAAACAACATTTCATCCAAAGATCCATTTTTATACAGCTGAACATGTTGATCGGCATGCACATAATCATCACCTCCACCATAATACATGAG
>JAGLYE010000276.1 GCA_023132505.1 Bacteroidales bacterium
TATAAACGTATGATATAAAAAAACAGGTGCTAATTAAACTCCTGCCGCCTTTTCATCCTTTTAACAAAAAAACAGCAGCTCATTATCACTGCTGTTTTTTGTAAAATTTTCGGTTATTGGTCAGGGTCATAAACAGCAAGCTCTTCAACAGCCGCTGAAGTAGTAACCATTTCAGTATTCACCCATCCAATGACACCATTTAAATTGACCTGCAGCCAATCCCCAGGTTCATTGCGAGCCAAACCAATGGCCTGCATACCTGGTTCAAATTGGGAAATAATGTCAGCGTCGAGATTCGGCTGGCTGCGTACATTCACTCTTTGAGTGCCATCGTTATCCACAAAAAAGTTACTGTCTGTGGTTTGTGGTACGGCACTAACAATATCCGGTAACTCCTCAGAAACCAACCCGGCGGAAGTGAGTAGTTTGTTAAATTCTCCAAGAACCACCTGCCATAATACCTGGCTGTTCTGAATACCCGCATCCACATTTTCTTTGGTTTCACCACCCATGAAAAACGACAGGTAGTTGATCGTAGAGTTCATGTAGTTGAGGGAAGCAGTTTTGATGGCTTCCTCACATTCAGGAACGTCCAACTTCTGCAAATTCCGGCGAACAGCCTGCATTTCCATGATAGGCAAAATCAGCTCAGTTTGTGGGGTAAAGTTAGCTACATATGCGACATCCTGGAATGCGTTGACCAGGTCCTGCACTTTTTCGACCTCTTCTAATAAATTTTCAGAAGCACAGGGGTCCGGTGTAGCCGTGGGCATGAATGTGGGCGTGGGTGGAACTGGCGTAGGATCTGCAGGTATGAGATTTTCAATCACAGAACAGGATGAAATGAATATCGCCGCCATAGAGACGATTATTACAATTTTTTTCATTGTTTCCCCTTCTTCCTTCCTTATTTTTTAATCGATAATATCAATCTATTATATAGCATCTTACAATCATTGTTTTTGCTGCTTTCAACACCGAAGAATAATTGACCATCTGATTGTTAAACTATATAATTAACAAATGAAAAATCCTGCCATTGCCATCGTCACAGACAGCACCGCCTGTATTCCCCAGAACCTCCGTGAGAAACTTCAAATCCATGAAGTAGCGTATTATATCCACCGCGGGGTTGATGTTCTGAAAGATTTAGTAACCGTTCAACGGGAAGAGTTCCTGCAGTGGCTGCCAACCGCAGAAGAATTACCGAAAACCGCCAACCCAGGGCCAGGTGATTATTTCAAAGTTTACAAAGACCTGGCGGATAGTGGCAAAAAAGAAATCATCAGCATTCACATGACGTCTAAAGGAAGTGGGGCATATCAGGCAGCGTGCATTGCAGTGAAAATGATGCAAGAAAAATTACCGCATGTCCACATTGAAGTGATCGACACTCTTAATGTTGCACTCTGCCAAGGATGGATTGCTATTGAAGCGGCACGCAATGCGCTCGCCGGTGTAAAAATAGACAAGATCAAGAAAATAATCCAGGACATGATCCCGGTCACCCGCATGGTACAAACCGCAGATACTTTGAGATATCTTTATATGGGCGGACGAATTGGGAAAGCGATGCATCTTGCCGGGTCTATCCTTAGCCTAAAACCACTCATCAGCATGAAAGATGGGGAGATCGTCGCCCTTGGTGTTGCCCGTGGATTAAACCAGGCTTACCGCAAGATGGTAAACGTGATCGAATCAACGGTTGGATCTTCAGGCAAAATAAAAGTAGCATACATGCATGCTGGTGCACCTTTAAAAATCCTTAAACTTAAAGAAATGGTAGAAACAAAATTTGAAATTGCAGAATCATTTATTTCCGAGCTGTCTCCTGCTCTGATGGTACACACCGGACCCGGTACTACCGGATTATGTTTTTTTCCCGTTAAATAAAAAAACCCTGTTTATTTTAAAAATTTAAATTACTTTTTGCTTGCAAATTAGAATTATTGTTCTATAATAAGGTTATGGATAATATGGAGAAGCTGAAACTGCTCTCTTCTGCCAGCCAGATTGAAGCAGGCGAAGATGGCTGCCGGACAGCCAACCGCGGACGATTGGACGGCATCGTCCTTACCCATGCAGCTCTACCTAATGGAAAAACCACAACCCTATTGAAATCACTGTTAACTTCAGTGTGTGAAAACAACTGTCTATACTGCCCAATGCGGGCAGGGAGAGATTTCCGCAGAACCACTTTCCAGCCAAAGGCCTTTGCGCAAATAGTTGTCAATCTCACAAAGGCGGGGTTGATCCAGGGCGTCTTCCTCAGCTCAGGCGTCGCGGGCGGCGGGATCCGTACCCAGGACCGTCTGATAGAAACTGCAGAAATTTTGCGCTTTAAACTTAATTATCAATCCTACATTCATCTCAAGATCATGCCCGGAGCTGAATTTGCGCAACTGTTGGCATCTATGCGCCTTGCTGATCAACTTTCTATCAATCTTGAAGCGCCCAACGCAGCCCGCCTCCCCATTCTCGCACCTAATAAACAATTCAAGAACGAATTGATGCGGTCAATTAGAACTATAAACTATATCCGTCGAAATTTCACATCCGACACCGCCTGGAAAAAGCGCTGG
>JAGLYE010000277.1 GCA_023132505.1 Bacteroidales bacterium
TGAAACCTATAAACTGAATGTTTCCGGAAGTAGCTCAGTGGTATTGCAAGCGAAAACCCCGCACGGACTGTTTAACGGAATCCAGACTATCCTTCAGTTGCTACCTCCCGATATTATGAGTGATAATGTGATTGATGGCATCGAACTAGAAATACCTTCGACACATATTTACGACTACCCGCGCTTTGAATGGAGGGGAATGCACCTGGATGTTTGCAGGCACTTTTTCCCAAAAGAATTCATCAAAAAATACCTCGACCTGATGGCCATGTACAAGATGAATGTCTTTCACTGGCACCTCACCGAAGACCAGGGGTGGCGGATAGAGATAAAGAAATATCCTGAACTTACAGAGGTCTCGGCATGGAGAACTGAACCTGACGGAAGTGTATATGGAGGTTATTATACCCAGGACGATATCCGGGAGATCGTTGAATATGCTGCCCAAAGGCAGATCACCATCGTGCCGGAAATAGAAATGCCCGGTCATTGTATGGCAGCACTCGCCGCATATCCTGAACTTAGCTGTACGGGAGGGCCTTTTGATGTGGCTACGATCTGGGGTGTGAAAAACGATGTGTATTGCGCAGGCAATGAAAAGACCTTTGAATTTCTTGAAAACGTATTGCTGGAAGTGATGGAGCTATTTCCCGGGGAATATATCCATATCGGGGGTGATGAAGTGCCCAAAGCCCGATGGGAGAAATGCAGAAAATGCCAGGCAAGGATCCGTAAGGAAGGACTGGCTGATGAGGACGAACTCCAAAGCTATTTCATCAAGCGCATCGAAAGCTTCCTGAATGAGCATGGAAGGAAACTCATTGGCTGGGACGAGATACTTGAAGGCGGACTTGCCCCCGATGCAACGGTCATGTCGTGGCGTGGTGAAAAAGGCGGGATAGAAGCAGCTCAGATGGGCCATGACGTAGTGATGACACCTAACTCATATTGCTATTTCGACCACTACCAAGCTGATCCGGCTACACAACCTAAGGCCATCGGCAGCTTTACCAGCCTTAAAGATGTTTACCATTATAATCCTGTCTCCGCCGAACTTAATGAAGCTGAGCAGAAGCATATCCTGGGAGCCCAGGGTAATGTATGGACTGAATATATTGCTACACCTGAGTATGCTGAATATATGGCCGTACCCAGGATGATCGCCCTGGCAGAGGTTGATTGGTCAATTGAAAGAAGAATTGACTGGGAACGTTTCATCAGGAAACTGGAAAATCATCTGATTCGCCTTGAAATATTGGACGTAAACTATTGTGATGCCATTTTTGCCGTAGAAATAACACCCAAATATGACGAGCAAGCCGGCGCTCTCATGATAAACATGAATACCGAGATCCCCAATGCGGAGATCCGATATACGCTTGATGGAAGTGAACCCGGAGAAGATGCCCTGGTTTACGATACCCTTTTCAAACTTGAAGCCTCAGCTAACATCAAGGCACGGACCTTTGTCGATGGCAATATGAAAGGACATGTTTCGGCAAGAGAGATCAACCTTCATAAAGGAGTGGGAAAACCGGCATCATACAAACATAAATACAGCGAGAAATACGATGCCGGCGGTGAGCAGGGACTGGTCAATGGCATCAGTGGTTCTGTGCACTACGGGGATGGAAACTGGCAGGGATTCAGTGGTGATGACATAGAATTAGTGATCGATCTCGGAGAGATTACTGAAATAAAAGGGATCAGTGTAAAATTTCTCCAAAGTATAACCACATGGATTTTCCTTCCATCAAAGATCAGCTACCTTGTTTCTGATACCGAAGATGGTGAATACAAAAGCATAGGAGAGTTTCTGAACGCTGTTCCGCAGGAAAATAAGGAAGCCATGATCAAGGACTTCAGCAGGACCTATACCGATCTGAAGGCCAGGTATGTGAAGATCGTAGCGATCAATCCGGGTCCTTGTCCCGACTGGCATCCCGGTGCCGGAGGCCCCAGCTGGGTGTTTATTGACGAAGTTGTTGTTGAATAGTGCTGGTGCCTTAACGGATGATGCTAAGCATAGTGCGGGATTTGATTGCACTTTCTTGTCAGCTTGTCCTTATATTTATTCCTCTTTTACCCTTGAGTTAATAAACAATAGATGCCGCAGCAAATAGATTGATAGAATAAGAAGAATCGGGGCTGTAACAACACCTGGAACATATTCCCTTTCATATAAAGCCCAAAAAGGATGTCCAATGCCATTTATCATTTCAATAACTATCCAAAACCAGATTAGTCCACGGGCGTAGTTGTAATTTCTTAGAACCGGGAAGAGCCAGCACCATATTCCGAAGATAAAGAACCCAATGTTGATTATTAAGAAGCCAATTTCAAGATTTTCGGAAATGAGACTAATTATAAGTTTTGCTGGTGGAAAAACTTCCCAAAGTCTGCCAATGTACTCTTCAACAGAGTGTAGGCCCTGAACCAGGACAAGAATCAAAAAAATTATTTTATTTCTGCTATCCATGGAACTCCTTTTCATCTCTGTAAGAAAACATTGTGTATTCTAATTCGTCATTTCTATACAATGACGTACACGGTTTGGCCGGCATGAGCTTTGCCGCC
>JAGLYE010000278.1 GCA_023132505.1 Bacteroidales bacterium
ATCCTTACCCTTTTCCAGAATTCTGTCGATATCATTGAAACCGGCAAGGATGCAGCTGTGGAAACTTTCAATCCTGTACTCAACGATGCTGATTTTGCCACGAAAGTACTTGATGTGAATAAAGTTACCGGAAAAATTCTGCTTTCAGATGCAGAGGTTGTCGTTTCCGGTGGACGCGGTATGAAAACTTCTGACAACTGGGCTCCGCTGGAAGAACTTGCAACGGAATTGGGTGCAGCACTGGCTTGCTCGCGCCCGGTCTCTGACGAGGGCTGGCGCCCGCATGAAGAACATGTTGGCCAGACCGGTAAGATCATCGCACCTAACCTGTACATTGCATTAGGCATTTCAGGCGCCATACAACACCTCGGTGGTGTGAGCTCATCAAAGTGCATTGTAGCAGTGAATACCGATAAAGATGCTCCTATCTTTGAAACAGCCAATTACGGCATTGTTGGGGATGTACAAAAAGTGCTTCCTGACCTGATTACTGCGATCAGGGAAATGAAGGCATCTTAAAATTATAACCTCACAGGTTCATGGGCCTGTGAGATTAGCATATTTTATGATATGAAAAAAATCTTATTATTCGTATTGGGTTCGGTATTTTTCATAAGTACTTATGCCCAGATCACTATCCTTTCCGACGACCTTATGGATGTTGGCGACTCTGTTCAACTGGCCAGTGTTGATACGATCCCTGCAGGTTTTAAGCCTGGTCCTGCCGGACCTGACCAGAATTGGGATTTTTCAAACCTGATCATGGATACTACTATGATTTTAAGCTTTGTCGATCCTTCATCAACCCCATATGGGACGAACTTTCCAAGCTCAAATATTGCCGTGGAAGGAATGGTTGAGGGATTGGCGGTTGAGGGTTGGGCTTATGGAACCAAAAGCGTATTTCTTTTTCAAATCGATGGTGTCGCCGGCAGTTATGATATCTTTGAAGATATAGTGGTACCCTTTGATCCACCTGAGATTATTTTTGATTTTCCCGTGAACTACCTGGATAGTCTCGAACAAACCACGACCATTGATATCAGGATGGATAGCCCGGAACCGGCAGCGGACTCGATCAGGATCAAGGTAGTTACTGCAGTAGATTCCAGGGTTGATGCCTGGGGTGAAGTAATTACCCCGGTATGGACCGGTGATGTGCTCCGCTTTCGGGATGTAAGGGTTATGATCGACTCATCATGGGTGAAAATACTCTTCTTCTGGGTGTTCCTTGAAACAAATACTACCACCACCATCACCTATAAATATATGGCCAATGATGTTGGATATCCTGTAATGCAATTCAATTCTGATACAAGCGGTACCGAATACAGTATGATAAACTATCTTCTTGATGCAGGTTTAGGGGAGTCAGAGTTGTATCTCGATAATGATGTAGTATTTGATATCTATCCAAATCCTGCAAGCACAGAAGTTTATATAAGGTTGCAACAAGCTGACATTAATGGGACAATGCTTATATGTGATATGCGTGGGCGGAAAATGGATGCCATTCAGCTTTTCCGGAATCAGCAACAGCTGAGGATAGATATTTCAGATTATCCGGCAGGTTTGTATCATGTCATCCTGAAAAACGAAAGCAGAATACTTGGTCAAAAGAAATTTGTAGTGAACTAAGATTTACCTCACTTATCCTTGGACCTGTGAGCTCAGGTGATCCCCATCCCCATACTCACCAGCTCCACAATATCGTAATTCTTCATTTCCTCTTCCTTGTTTTTGTATTTGATACCGTCAGTCATCATTACCATGCAAAATGGGCAGGCTGTGGCAACAATATCGGCTTTGCATTCAATAACATCTTCAATTCTCTCAAGGAAAACTTCCTTATCGCCTTTTTCTGCTTCTTTAAACATCTGGCCACCACCGGCACCGCAGCATAGTGCAAAACTCTTATTGCGCTTCATCTCTACCATAGTGCTATCAAGGGCAGCAATCACCTTTCTTGGTGCCTTGTATTCCCCATTGGCACGGCCAAGGTAACAGGGATCGTGGAAAGTGATCTTCTTTCCTGCAAATCCATTGCTGTTGAGTTTAAGCTGACCGTTTTTGATAAGATCGCTAAGAAATTGACTATGATGAATGACCTCGAAATGACCACCCAGGTCCGGGTATTCGTTCTTAAAGGTGTTATAATCATGCGGACAGGCTGTAAGGATTTTTTTCACACCGTACATGTTCATGGTTTCTATTATCGTCAGGGCCTGCATCTGAAACAGCATTTCATTTCCTGCACGACGTGCTACATCACCACTATCGATCTCCTCAGTTCCCAATACGGCATAGTCGATGTTTAAATGGTTCAGGACTTTAATGAATTCCTTTGATACCTTTTTATATCTGTCGTCAAAAGCGCCGGAAGAGCCAATCCATAAGAGATATTCCGGTGTTTTCCCGCTTGCGTGTACATCTGCCATGACAGGCACATCAAGTCCTTCTGCCCAAAGCATCCGGTCTTCTGGTGAAAACTGCCAGGGAGCGCCATTATTTTCTATGTTGGTGAACATGGCATTCAGCTCACCCGGTGCGGCAGATTCTTCCATCAC
>JAGLYE010000279.1 GCA_023132505.1 Bacteroidales bacterium
TGCTGCACATTGTTTTTTATTCCAAGATAGGATCTGAAAAAAATGCATTTGGTATTGGGGAGGTGCTGGAATCGATCAATAATAAGCTTGTTGAAAGGCATCCGCATATTTATGGAGATGTAAAGGTAAAGGATGACAGGGATGTACTGGATAACTGGGAAAAGATCAAGATAAAGAAAGAAGGCAGGAAATCTGTCCTGGGCGGGGTACCTAAATCACTTCCGCCTCTTGTGAAGGCTTTCCGTATGCAGGAAAAGGCCAGGGGGGTAGGTTTTGATTGGGAATCGACAGACCAGGTTTGGGATAAAGTTATGGAGGAATTGGAAGAGTTGAAGGAGGAGGTTAACAAGGCTGAAGATGGCAAACATGAAGAAGAGTTCGGGGATTTGATGTTTGCATTGGTAAACTATTCACGCTTTATCGGAGTCAACCCGGAAGATGCATTGGAAAAGACCAATATGAAATTCATGCGCAGATTCAAGTACCTTGAAGAACATGCCAGGGAAGATGGCAAGGCCCTTTATGATATGAGCCTGGCCGAGATGGACGTTTATTGGGAGCAGGCAAAACAATTGGAACGCAAATCCGCCAGGACTTGATATTTATAAGAAATATCCTCATCCCGGTTTTTATCGGGATGTCATTATTATCTTCTGCCCAGATAAATGATAGCCCGGCACAGCATAAAGAGGTTAAATTAAACAAGGCTTATATCAAGTCATACTTCACCGACTCATGGGAGATATTGAAATCGCCACTAAGGTGGAAGGGCAGGCAATGGGGCATTTTTGCTGCCGTGAGTGGTGTTACGATCTTAGCTTATACCCAGGATGATGTGATCAGGGATGCCTTTCAGCGCAATCGCACACATGGTGCAGATCAGGCCAGCAAGTATTTCTTAGAACCCCTTGGCAGTGGTATCATCACAATACCATTAGCAGCAGGATTTTGGGCCTTCGGTGAGCTTACGGATAACAAAAGGGCTGCACGGGCCGGGCTCACCGGAATCAAGGCTATGGCCATCACGGCAGTATTCACTTATACCATCAAGTATGCGACCCAGCGCCACAGGCCATACGAAGATTACTCACCCGACCCGCGGATATGGGAAGGGCCTTTTGGCAGCTATACAAGTACTGCATTTCCCAGTGCCCATTCATCGGTGGTTTTTGCTGTGGCCACAGTGTTTGCCACTGAATATAAGGATAAAATATGGGTTCCTGTCATGTCCTACACCCTGGCTTCACTGGTTGCGGTTTCACGTGTGTATGATGATAAACACTGGGCATCGGATGTGATCCTGGGCTCCGCCCTGGGGTTTTTAATCGGTAAGTTTGTTTATAAAAGCACTGTCAAAAACCCTAATCTGGTGATCATTCCCGGGGTATCATCGTCAGGCCATCCCGGATTTACAATGATATATCAACTCCGTTAAGTCTTTTTATTGCTTATTTTTGCCCCTTCAAAACAAAGAAGGTTCATAGCCGTTCATCAGATATTATGAGTATGAGATTAAAAGGGAAGAACATCTGGCTTGTAGAGTTGTTGGTGCTGGTTACCATTACAATAGCTATTATGGCGGCAGCTTTTTTACTTCTGCCGTCAGTTAATATTAGCGAAGACTCAGAGATGACTGAAGCAGAGATCCTTCACCGTATAGAGTATGGTATAATTGTCGATTCCCTTGAAGTGATCCGTGCTGAGGTGAAGCGCAACGAATTCCTTGCGGATATCCTCCTGAGGTATGATGTTGATTATAACCTTATTGATCAGATCGCCCGATGCCCACGCGATGTATTTGATGTGCGGAAGATCAGGGCAGGGTATCCTTACTCGGTGATCAGGTCTCTTGATTCCCTTCAAAGTATTCATTATTTTATTTACGAACAGTCCCCAACACAGTATATTGTCTTTGACTTCCGGGATACATTAAATATATATAAGGGTGTGAAAGAGGTTGAGCGCAGGATGTCTGTTTTTTCCGGTATCATTACCTCATCTTTATGGAACACCATGGTAGATAAGGGGGCAGATCCGAACCTGGCCAATGAACTATCGGAGATCTATGCCTGGACCATTGATTTCTTTGGTATACAAAAGGGCGATAACTTCCGGGTGATCTATGAAGAATTATATGTTGAGGGTGAATATATAGGACTGGGAAAGGTTATCGCAGCAGGCTTCAGCCATATCGGGTATGATTATTACGCATGCTTCTTCGTACAGGACAGTGCCGGAGATTATTATGATGATGAAGGTGGCAGTATGAGGCGTACTTTTCTCAAAGCTCCTCTGCGTTACAGGAGGATCAGCTCCAGATTTTCATACAGTCGTATGCACCCTGTGTTAAAATATAGAAGGCCACACCTGGGGGTTGATTATGCTGCCCCGACCGGAACACCTGTACAGGCTGTTGGGGATGGCGTTGTTACCTTTGCAGCATATACCAAACAGGGAGGTAATACAGTAAAAATAAGGCATAACGGCACTTACTCGACTTCTTATTGTCATTTTTCAGGATTTGGAAAAGGCATAAAACAGGGTGTACAT
>JAGLYE010000028.1 GCA_023132505.1 Bacteroidales bacterium
AGCCTTCAGCTGAACTATAGCCTCTGAGGGTACGCACATGTTGTCCATTGATATTAAAAATCCTGATTTCCAGGTCGAAACTGTTGCCGGGTTTATTGTGATCAAATACAAAATGTGTAATGTCAGAAAATGGATTTGGATAATTCCTTACACCTGTAAGGGCCAGTGGCCCGTTCACACTAACTTCAAACTTGATGGTTTCTTCCGAAGCATTATTCATATTGTCCCAGGCCTTCAAAGTCAGGGTATGAATACCATCGTCCAAAGCTGAATAAGGGAAGCTGATCCAACCCGATTGATAGGAATCCAGATCAGGGTCAAAAATGTCATTTATAACTACTGTTGTCAGCGGATCATGGTCCAGCGTAAGCGTGATATCCCTGCCAATACCATTACCGGTAAAATTAACACCATGCTCATCGAAGAGGTAAGCAAGAAAAACGGGGTCACTATCTGTGAGGCCACCCGATACAAAGTCAGTATTGTTCATATAAAGATTCATCTCCGGACCATCATGGTCGGGTGTGGCATCAGGGTTGACACCACCTATGTACACCTCGTAATAACCATTAGCATCCCGATGATTTACCGTATCATATGCATAATAGCTAACTTTCCCGTATCCAATGTCCATTACCATATTCTCAGGCATGAATAAGTTAATACTGAACACACCCTTTGCAACACTTACCTTGCCATCATACAGTTTCTGACCCATCACATAAAACTGCGCCGGCAGAGAACCGAGGTCATTGCCAAGGGTTGACATCATCACATCTTTGTCAAATAGTTTCGGGTAGATAATCCCGTTAAAGTCTTTGACTGTATCACCATTTAGGTCAGTAATAACTCCTTGTATGTTCACTTCAGACAAAGAATTCAGGGTATCCGTATTATACCATTCAACCTCTATGCCATTTACCACAGTGGTTTCGATATTATATTCGGGATAGACTAGTTGCATGGCCGGGTCGCCAAGCAAGACAAAGTTCTTAATGTTGGTGCCGTTGTTCTGATCCGTTTTAGCCAGTCTTATGATGTCGCCAATCCTGTAATATTCACCATCCACTTGCTTGAACATGAATTTATATATGGCTTTATTCAGTCTGAAATTCGGATCGGCCCAGGACAGCCTTGAAGTTGTAAGCAAGCCTATACTTCCACCTCCGGGATTCAGGAATACAAGCTCTCCGGCCGAAATAAGGCTTGGATCATCATATCGGCTGAACTCACAGGTAGCAGTGATAAACAGAGGCAAACGATCCCGGTTGGTCCATGAATTGATCATGGGGATATCAAGGATGCCTGCCTTGGACCATCCTCTTTCTCCTCCATGTCCGGTATAATTCACGATCAGCCCTCCACGGCCCATCATGTGGTCAATGGTATTATTCACTTCAGGATACTGGTTCCCGCTCGATGATGAAACCTCCGGAAAAGCATCAACATAGATCTTTAGCCTGTTATATTCCTGATATCCTGTATCAACCATCTGCTGTAGCTTTTCTGCCTGGGTGAAATGCGTGTTCTGGTCTCCGTAATCTGCAATAAAATAAATATCGTTGCGCCATGGTGCCAGCACATTTGGCTTCATGGTGAGATATGACTCAACTTTATCAACCATTGCATCAGCCTGCTCAACCGTATGTACCGGAAACCGTCCAATCCCTATTTCAACAGATTTACCCCAGGCATTAAGGCCATCACCGGGATCCAGCAATCCGAAAAAGTCATCTGTAACAAATGAGTAACTAAGCTTCAATGCTTCTAAGGATTGGTAGGCCGGGACAAAATTTGTATTATCTGGAACTCTGTCCTTGAAATCATAAGATGCATCACCCAGCAGAAGCAGGTATTTTGGTTTACTGGCCGGGTCGGCTTTTTCATACAGCATCCGGACAAAATCCCTGATGGCTGCCGGATCCTGTTTACCGGATCCAAACTCATTGTAAATTTTCTGAGGGGTTACTATAAAACCTTCTATCTGGTCCAGATCACGATGAAGTGCTAACATACGCTGGGCCTGTTCCATAAAATCGGGGTGTGTGAGGATGATATAATCCTGAGGATCATAAGCATGGAGGTTCTGATTTTCGACCTGTTCTATGAATTCCACGCTGTTAAAACCACTGCCATCAAAGGCTATAAATTCCTGGATCTCATCGGCAGGAGCGAGAAAGATGAATTTATCCCCCGAGAGATCCCCACTTTGCCGGGTAATATTAAAAGGATCTGTTACATCCCAAACTATCAGCCCATCACCAGCCCCTGAAAGCTTATACTCAGCGACCTCTCCAGGACCAAAACCAAGATGATCACGGAACGGCATGAATGGTCCGGTAAAAATAAGCTTACGCCGGGCATTAATGGCTATATAATTCATCCAGCCGGTTGAAGTGGAAACGGGCTTATCATAATCAACACGAATGGTGACATTATCGCCCTGTAAGGGATAAAACCCTACTGTATCCGGGGTTGAAGTCCAGGCATATACCGTAGTACCGATGATAATCTTTGAAATGGGTGCCTTGAGGAGGTGCTGTTCCCCGTAATAAAAATCGTAATTGCTTTCGGTGGTAGAATGCGCAGCAATATTGGTCATAAGGCTAAGCTTATAATCTTCGCTGATATTCGGAAAGTTAAAAGAGTATTCATAGCTTGTCTGCTCACTGAACAATTCCCCATACCATTCCCTTCCCGTTTTGAGTATATTAACCGTATCGTTTTCATGAACTGCATAATCTGAAAACTCACTGATATACACAGTAGGTGATAGTCCCTGATATTCGGCAAGCGGTATTCTTTTCCCGGGCAGATCATTGATATTCAGAAAATAATAGGTCTTGTCGGTATATGGGTTGATATCATGTGTAAAGATCCCATAGCCACTAAAAGGCACATAGTTCCACCATATGGATGATTGCCCGTAAAACAAAATATAATCGTCTTCATCAAAAACGCCATCTTCTTCACCATATACATAGATAGAATTCTCAAGGAGATCATCTAGTCTTTCAACAGAATTCTTCTCAGGCACAATACCATTCCCATTCCCGAAGATCCGGATTTTTTCCGGGTCCAGGCTTGCCGGGCTAATGCCCATATTTGTCAGATCTTCGTAAGTGATCCTGTATATGCCGGTTTCATCCGTTGCTATCCGAAACCATGAACCGGTGGCGAGTACTGAGTTATCAACAAAAGAACTGCTGTGCTTAAAAGCCGGTCCTTTATCCTCTACCCCAATATGCAGCACGCAGGAATCCAATACTGTTAACCCGGTGGAGGTGGTTTCTCTAAAAGGCAGGATAAGAATCTCGGCAAAAGGCACCCCACTTTGGTAAACCAGGGAAGAGATCAGTTTAAACTCATTCCCAACCAGCTCGATATCGGCAATTTGCTGCATGCCCGGGTACTCCAGCAAGCTAACATGTTCCTCAATGATCTTTGCTGCAATGGTCACATTATCTGAAGAAAGCTGAAAGCGATAAATAAATACCGGCAGTATGCCAAAAGCATCATCCAGACAGGCATCATTAAAATCGAGTACCTGCATGGCAATGTCAGCATTCAGATGCTGCATATATATACGGTAATCATCAATACGCACATGAAGGTCTTTCTCCTGTGACCAGGTATTGGTGAAAGCAGTAAGCATTAGCAGGAATAAAAGACTTCTTTTCATATTCACACCGGAAGTTTTAACATTGTCAAGACAAGTTCTCATATAATTTGGTTGCCTGAAGTAATGTTATATAAATTCTTAAATTTTCTTAACGGAGAATCACCAGTTTTTCAAGCTTTTCGGCAAAAGAGCCATCCTGACTGCGCACCCTCAGCTTATAAATATAAACCCCCCTGCCTATACGATCACCAAAATCATCCAGTCCATCCCAATAGATCGGTTCAGAACGATAACCATTGGTTATAACAAATTCATCGAGGGTTTTGATCAAACGGCCTGATACCGTGTAGATCTGCACCTGCACTTCAAACATTGTATTAGGCTGGTTATGATCAAAATAGAATGCTGTGCTCGTTGTAAAGGGGTTCGGATAATTCAATATATGGTCGATGGCAAGTTCAGAAGATTCGGCCACTACAAACTCCGTATAGGATTCGGAAGAATTATTATGTACATCCCATACTTTCAGTTGAAGGGAATGGTTTCCTTCAGCCAGAGCAGATAATGGATAGCGGATCACCCCACTTGTATAGCTGTCGATATCCGATTCATAGTAGTCATTAATGATCACTGATTTGTTATTATCGTTATCGAGGGTAGTCACTATATCATGCCCGATACCTGTACCAACGGTATTGATCCCGCTGGAATCATTGACATATGCGAGCAGTACCGGGCTTTCATTGGTCATCCCGCCAAAGGCGAAATTCTCATCATTCATATACAGTTGTATTTCCGGACCACGGTTATCGGGAGGCACATTGCTATCATAACCCCCGATAACTATTTTCTGGTAATTGCCACTTGCATCATTATCATCATTATTGGCATAATAGCTTATCTTTCCATAGCCATAATTATATGCAATATCTTTGGGCACAATAAATGAAAATGCAAATTCGCCATTTGTGATATTCGCCTTTCCATTATAAAGGATTGCCATCAAGAGGTAGAAGGAAAAAGGATTGCTTCCGGGATCCGTAACCAGTGTTTCCACCCTGGTGGGTTTATCATAAACTGTTGGTCTGAGGATGCCATTAAATGAATTAAGTATTTGTCCGTTCGCATCAACGACGGCTCCATGGACTGTAACCTTTTGAAGTGCCTTAATAGTATCGTTCTGATTTGTAAGGATAATATCATTGATCCTGATGGTATTAACATTATACTCCGGGTATGCAAGCATGAGTGCAGGGTCGCCAAGCAGAATAAACTTCCGGTCATTAACACTGATACCGCCATTTTTATTTTTGGCGTATCTTATCAAATCACCAAAGCGCGGGTATTCACCCTGTACCTGCTCAAACATCAGGTCATACATGGCATTGTTCAGTTCGAAGTTGGGTGAGCCATAGGTTGCCCTTGCGGTAGTAAAGAGGGATACGGCACCTCCCTCAGGATTCAGCAATACAAGTTCGCCGGCCGAAACCCGTGTGGGGTCATCATAGCGACTGAATTCACAGGTGGCCGTAATAAAAACCGACAGTTTGTCGAAATTCGACCAGCTGTTAATATCTGAGATTTCCAGGATCCGTTCATGCGACCACCCGGCCTCACCACCATGACCTGTGTAGTTCATAATCATGGTACCCTTTTCAATTCTTTTGTTGATGGCTTCATTCACCTGGGGAGCTCTTTGCCCTCCGGATGTGCTGATTTGGGGATAAGCATCAAGATATATTTTATCAACGTTCAGGTTTCCATAAGTTGTGTCAAGTCTGGTTGCCATTTTCTCGGCCTGCACAACATGAGTGTTCTGGTCTTCATCATCAGCCACGAAACACACTACATTGCGCCAGTTCCCGAACACCTCCGGCTTTCCACTTGCATAATGTATGGTCTTATCTACCATTTCAACTGCCGATTGCTGGGTGGACACTACCAGCCGACCGACACCCAGATCCAACATGTCATAAATTCCACCTTCACCCTCACCATCATCCAGACAACCGAAATAATCATCAGTGGCGATGGAATTAATGATATTCATTGATCTTGTATCTTCCCAGGTCGGGACAAAGTTCGAATTGTCTTCAATCCTGTTTTTATAATCATAGGAAGCATCACCGAACAGCAACAGGTAGCGGCATTCGGCCCCCGGAGGAGCTTCATCATACAGCATTTTCATGAAATTCCTGATGGCAGTAATATCCTGGGCACCGGAGGAGAATTCATTATATACCTTATCAACTTCCGTAAGGAAAACATCCAGTCCGTCATGGTCCCTATGATGATTTGCCAAACGGGTGGCTTCACCCAGAAAGGCCGGATGGACGATGATCATCATGTCGGGATTGGAAAGAGCATGCAGGTTTTGATTGGGCACCTTGCCTATAAAGGAAACGCTGTAATAAGAACTCCCGTCAAAGGCAATAAACTCACTAAGGCTGTCAGCCGGAAGACGGAAACTCATCATTGATCCGTTAAGGTTGGCATTTATCTTCCTGATAGTAAATTTATCGGTAACATCCCAAAGTGTAAGTGCCTCTGAGGCTCCACTTAGATTATACTCAGCAATGTTGCCGGATCCGGTTGAGTATGGATCCCTGAAAGAAAGCTGACCACTGCCAAAATTCATGTTTCGCCTTACATTCAATGCAATATAATCCATCCACCCGATCGAGCCCGAAAGCGGTTTGCTATAAATAGCCTTCAGAACTATATTTGAACTAATGGCAGTAAATTCGGATTCACCTGTGGCAGTACGTGCATACTGGTCTGAAGCAAACGACACAGTTTGTACCCCTATGGTTTCCACAAGCTGGGTACCATTCAGATAATACTTAAAATTGCTTGAAGTACTTGACCTTGCTGCAACCCTGGTCCTCATCTTAACAGCAGTAGCGAGGTCAATATCGGGAAAAGAGAAGGTATATTCAGCACTGGTTTGAACCTCAAAAGGCGGATATTCAAACCAGTCGCGACCGGTCTTTACAATGTTCAGGTCATCTTTCTCAATAAACTTTCTGTCGATGAATTTATTTACAATATGTGTATATGGCTGCGTGGTGGAAGAAATGCTTTGTATTCTTTTTCCCTGGCCCATGTCAGCAGTGATAAAATAGTAGGCATAGTCAGAATAAATGTTAACCTGATGCATAAACTGCTCTGTTCCGGCATCCCAGGTCCATACATCCGGTGATTCCCCGTAGAAGAGGATATAATCACCCTGGTCGAAGCTGCCATCGCTTTCGCCTGCAACAAAGATGGCGTTTTCCACCAGGTCATCAAGCCTGGGGGCAACACAGGGCTCAGGCAACATACCACCGCCATTACCGTAAACCGCCAGATTTCCGGGATCTATCGATGAAGGGTTAAGCCCCATCGATGAAAGTTCATCATATGTGATCTTATGAACACCGGTAAATTGCACTGCTACTTTATACCAGTTTCCTGATGAAAGCACAGAATTTTGCTTGTATACTTGCGCTTCAGCCCGTTGCAGGTATGCCTGATCAATGAACTTTAAGCTGATACTAAAAGATACCAGCTTTTGAATGCTGCCACTCGCAGGATCCTTGCGTAAGGGAACGAAAGAAACTGCGGCATAAGCCTGCTTCCGCTCTATTGCCACAGCCGTGCCAATATTTAAATCGGAACCAATATACTCAAAGCCCTGCAGGTTCTTTATTGCTGATCCATCTATATTTTCCCATCGCTGTTCGGTGATAGAAGCTTCCACCACTATGTTTGGATTTCCAAGCGAAAACCGCTCTTTGAAAACAGGAAGGTTTCCTGTTTCTAAGTCATAGCCTGCACCCGTAAAGGATAATTCATATACATATTTGTTATCTGTAATTTTAACCTTCGTAAGCGGTGTCCAGTTGAGTGTTCTGTCTAGCGGCCCGATATCGCCCATTGACAATAAGGGGATCATAAGAAAAGCTACCAATAAAAAGGTATTACTCCGAGTAAGCATACACTAAATTTTAAACCCGGGTTTGAGCTCCGGATGCAAAGAATTCATGTGGCAAGTTTAAAAAAAAATACAAGCCGACATATCCAAATTACATTTTTAAACGTTTTTGTTGAGTTAATATTGCGAAAATAAGGCTGTTCAGGCAATTATTTTCATAGTCATAAAAAAAATGTTTGTATTATTGTAAACTAAATTTTAAAGATCGCTCTTTAAACACAAAATGACCAGGTTAACTCATATTCTCGTAATACTATTTTTGCTTGGATTCTTTCTAAAAAGCCAGGGACAATCCTTGCCCGATCCTCACTTTTCCCAGTTCTATGCAAATCAGCTTTATCTGAATCCTGCTCTGGCCGGTTCAAATATATGTCCGCGGCTGAATCTGAGTTACAGGAACCAGTGGCCTTCCCTGCCCAATAACTTTGTTTCCTACAGTGCATCATTCGATACGTACATTCCGAAGATCTCGGGGGGTGTTGGAGTTTATTTTCTGGGTGATAATGCTGGAGACCTGTTGAGCACCAATATTATCAGCGCTATGTATTCTTACAGGCTGCAGGTAGGCAACTGGACTTATATAAACTTTGGATTGGAAGCCAGCTATATACAAACAACTTTAAAGTGGGATAATCTGATTTTCGGCGATATGATTGACCCCAACCAGGGAATCGTCAATCCAACATCTGAAGTCCCACCCGATAATAACAACATTTCATATCCTGATTTTGATGCCGGTATTGCCTTTTCGTACAAAGGAAATTTCTATGGAGGGGTGGCTGTACACCACCTCACTGAGCCAAATAATGCATTTTACGATGCCAGTACCAGCAAATTATACATGAAAATGACAGTGCATGGGGGAGCCTTTATTGACCTCACAGGCAATAGCTTACGTGACGACAACTATGGCAGTTTTGCCATATCCCCAAATTTTCTTTACATGCAACAGGATAATTTTCACCAATTAAATGTAGGTTTGTACGTAAATAAAAGGCCCTTCATTGCAGGAGCCTGGTTCAGGCATAATTTTGAAAATGCCGATGCTATTGTTCCGATGATAGGGATTGATTGGAAAGGCCTGAAGGTTGGATATAGTTATGATATCACCCTTTCCAACTTAAAAAGCACCACCGGTGGAGCACATGAAGTATCGCTGGGGTGGCAATTTAATTGTATGGATCAAAAAAGAAGACGTATCAAGGCAATAAACTGCCCCAGGTTTTAGTTAATAAGTCACAAATAATACCAAAGAAAGAACAAAATCATGAAGTACAGCAGATTAGCCCTGGTATTCCTAATGATGATTTTCATTGCATCATTGTCGTCCTGCAGCTTTTTCAAAAAGAAACAATATTCCAGGACCACCAATTGGGAATACAACAATCCTGAAAATGGCGGATTTGAAGTTTCCGAAGTCAAGGAACAATTTGCCGGCCCAGGTCTGATTCTTATTGAAGGAGGCACTTTTGTCATGGGATCCACTCAGGAAGACCTGATGTTTGATTGGAACAACTACCCTCGAAGGGTTACCATCGCTTCTTTTTATATGGATGAAACGGAAGTCAGCAATCTCGATTACCTTGAGTACCTTTATTGGTTAAAACGAATTTTCGGAACTGATTACCCCCAGGTGTTTGTCAATGCTTTGCCCGACACCCTTGTTTGGCGCGACAGGCTCTCCTATAACGAGCCGCTGGTTGAAACATACCTCCGCCACCCGGCATATCATAATTACCCTGTTGTTGGTGTAACATGGTTGCAGGCCAACGACTACTGCTCATGGAGGACTGACAGGGTTAATGAATGGATACTTATCAACGAAGGCATCCTGGACCTCGACCCTGATCAGAAAAATGAAAATAATTTTAATACCGAAGCATACCTGGCTGGTCAGTACGAAGGACTCGTAAACAAGCCACTCCGTAACCTGAACCCGAACTCCACAGGTGAACGAAATGCCAGTATCCAGGACGGGTTGATCACACCCCGCTACAGGCTCCCAACCGAAGCCGAATGGGAATATGCAGCACTGGGCCTTATCGGCAATACCCTGTATGAAAGGGTCGTTGAAAGGAGAAGGTATCCGTGGAACGGGAATTATACCCGGACCGACGAAAAGAAATATTACGGCAGTTTCGTGGCTAACTTTAAAAGAGGCCGCGGCGACTATATGGGTGTTGCAGGCAACCTTAATGATGGTGCCGACATCCCTGCTCCCATCGGTTCATACTGGCCCAATGATTACGGCCTTTATAACATGGCCGGCAATGTGAGTGAATGGGTACTTGATATCTACAGGCCACTATCACTCGAAGATTTTTCCGACTATAACCCATACAGGGGGAATGTCTTTGAAAATGCTGTCCGTGACCAGGACGGTTTCCTCGTAGATAAAGACAGTCTCGGACAGATCAGGTATGAAGAAGTGCCGGATGAAGAACTTGTTGGCAGGATCAATTATCGTAAAGCCGATAACAGGAACTATGACGATGGCGACCAGATGACACATCTCTCAGAAAGTGGCGACTGGCTGTCGGAACCAAGTGAATCCAACCAAACCAATGGTATGTACGAATACGGGGTTACCTCATTGATCAGCGATGAAGCCCGTGTTTATAAAGGCGGTTCATGGAAAGACAGGGCGTATTACCTCAGCCCGGGCCAGCGAAGGTTCATGAACGAAAATATGGCTACAAACTTTATTGGATTCCGCTGTGCCATGTCAAGGGTAGGCAGTCCAATGCCAGGACGCTAATAGTGGATCCGGATAAAATATTCAGCCCCATCCTTCGTAAAGGGATGGGGTTTTTTTTATATTTGTATCAATGAGTATAATCAATGAACTATATCGGCATTACACCCGGTCAGGTGGGATTACTACCGATTCCCGTCATGTAGAAAAAGAATCGGTCTTTTTTGCATTGAAGGGAGATAACTTCGATGGTAACACCTATGCATCAGAAGCTTTAGAGAAAGGTGCAAGCCTGGCGGTGATCGATAATAAGGACTATGCTGCAGGCCCCGGTTTCTTCCCGGTGGATGATACCCTGAAAACCCTGCAAGACCTGGCTGCTTATCATAGGAAAATGCTGGATATTCCGGTCATCGGACTTACCGGGACCAATGGAAAGACAACAAGCAAAGAATTGATAAATCAGGTCTTTTCAAAAAAATACAAAACACATGCTACTGACGGAAACCTGAACAATCATATCGGTGTCCCGCTAACACTGCTCGGCATTGGAAACGACATTGAAATAGCTATCGTTGAAATGGGAGCTAACCATGAGGGTGAAATCGCAGAGCTTTGCAGTATTGCACAACCCACACATGGGCTGATCACCAATATTGGGAAGGCCCACCTCGAAGGTTTCAAGAGCTGGGAAGGGGTGATCAGGGCAAAGTCCGAATTGTATGATTACCTTTTAAAATCAACCGGAAAGGCATATGTTCATTACGATGATAAATTATTAATGAAGCTTGCATCCCCCCTATTAAAAGAAACTTATGGCACCGATAACAAAGCCAATGTCCATGCATCAATAATGGCTTCAATCCCTTTCCTGGAAATCCAATGGGATCGGCAAATCATTAAAACACATCTTTATGGTGACTATAACTTTGAAAATGTAATGGCAGCGGTTTGCATAGGGAGGTCTTTTCAGGTTGAGCCGGCTGATATCATAGAAGCAATTGCCTCATATATCCCTGCCAATAACCGAAGCCA
>JAGLYE010000280.1 GCA_023132505.1 Bacteroidales bacterium
CCCTCAACCCTCAACCCTCAACCTTATCCCAAAATAATCCCAACCATAGTGGCTGAGAACAATGAAGCAAGTGCACCACCGATCAACGCTCTGATCCCCAGCTGGGAAAGCATTACCCTGCGATTTGGGGCAAGGGCGCCAATGCCTCCTATCTGTATGCCAATTGATGCAAAATTTGCAAAGCCACAAAGCATGTATGTGGCCATGATCATCGATTTTTCATGAGTGAATGCCTGTACAACAATAAGATCTTTCAGACTTTTATATGCAATCAGCTCGTTCAGGATGATCTTCTCGCCAAACAATTGTCCGACCAGTGTCATATCTTCAGGACTGATTCCCACTGCCCATGTCAATGGAGCCAAGGCATACCCAAGGATGAACTGCATGCTCAGACCTGCGTATTGTCCATTGGTTGCAGCAAATATCACTTCATTGAGGCTGGTCCAGTCGCCAACTTTTATCAACACAAAATTTAATAGAGCAATGAGGGCGATAAATACAAGGAGCATGGCAGCAACATTAATTGCCAGTTTTACGCCTTGTTGTGTACCGTTGGAGATGGCATCAAGCACGTTAGAACCTATGCTTTCCTTCGAGATTGTGATCTCACTTTTTATGGCCTCTGTTTGGGGTACCAGGAGTTTGGCTGCAACTACAGCTCCGGGTGCTGCCATCACGGATGCAGTGATCAGGTGCTTGGCAAACAATAGCTGACTTTCAGGATCGGTTCCGCCCAGCATGCCTATATAGATGGCAAGTACACCTCCGGCGATGGTAGCCATCCCACCGGTCATCACCAGCATGATCTCGGAACGGTTCATGTTTTTTAAATACTCTTTGATGAGAAGGGGTGATTCTGTTTGTCCGAGGAAAATATTTGCTGTAGCGGAAAGGCTTTCAGCCCCGCTGATGCCAAGTGCTTTCTTCAGTGCCCAGGCCAGTCCGTACACTACCTTCTGAATAATACCGTAGTAAAACAATATGCTGGTTATGGCAGAGAAGAAGATAATGGTGGGCAGTATCCAGAATGCGAAGTTGATCAGGGGCGATTCTACCTGGTCAGAGATGAATGAACTCAGAAGGAATGCCGTGCCCTCCTGGGTGAAATCGAGGATCTTCAGAAAGATTGACCCGACGATCTCAATCAGGTATTGAAATAATGGTACCTTCAAAACTGTGATGGCAATGATAAACTGAATTGAAAGCCCTATTCCTACCACACGCCAGTTGATCGCTTTTCTTTTGCTGCTAATCAAAAACCCTAATCCAACAAGGATACCGATGCCCAAAAGTCCTCGCAGCAAGGAGATGAATGAAAATCCTCTGTCGGGAACCTCCCCGGCAACGGCTTCAGCACCTTCCTGTGCAAAAGCAGGCAGACAGACAAGAAATAATAGAAATAAGATAAGGAGCAGTCTTTTATTCATATTCATCAGAATAAAAATTGCCATCGGGTTATACATCCAATGACAATCAAGTAAATATTGAATTTATATCAGTCTTTTTTTCTATTTTTGATCTCATCCCTGATTTTTGATGCTCTTTCGTATTCTTCATTTTTAATGGCCTTCTGAAGCATCTCCTCCAGCTCTTCCGGCGTATGCGAAGTAAATTCCTCTGAATCAGATTCCGGATTTATCTCCTCCTCGTCCTGGTCCTGCATTTCTTCTGCCTTATCTTCCATCACGATCCCGGCTTCTGACATGATATTTTCATAGGTGTAAATAGGACAGCGGAAACGGATAGCAAGTGCTACTGCATCAGAGGTCCGCGCGTCGATCTCGCTTTCAGAATCACCCTGCAGACAGATGAGCTTGGCGAAGAAAACACCTTCCAAAAACTTGTCGATGATCACCTCCTTGATGAAAACATTATAGTGTTCGGCAAAATTTTTGAACAGGTCGTGGGTAAGCGGCCGTGATGGTTTCATCTTTTCCAGCTCTACAGCAATGGCCTGAGCCTCGAAACCACCTATGATGATCGGCAGGCGTCTCACACCGCCATGTTCGCCAAGAATAAGGGCATAGGCCCCACTCTGCGACTGGCTGTACGACATCCCTATTATTTCCAACCTGATCTTATCCATAAGGTTTGAATTGCTCACCTTAATTTTCCGAATTGATAAAAGTATTAATTTTTTCACTTATCTGAACCAGGATTGCCAGATTTATTAATATTTATTAACCTTATCCCATATATCCCGAAAAAGCATGCTTGCAAGTTACTTTCCGATATTCAGGTGTGTCTGATGAATTTATGTAGAGCAAACAATCCTGATATCTGGATTTTATATTGAAATTGTTGTGGATAAATTCTTCTTGACTGTCTCATTTATATTTATACTTTTGCGAATTTACTAACCAAAACTTATTATAACATGAGAAAGATTTTGTCGTTTTTTATGATCTTATTGCTTCCTGCGATCACTTTTGCCAGCGAAGCTGATCTCGTTATTCCGGAGGAGATCAAATCACAAAGCATTCTTTATTGGGGGTTCCTGATCACCTTTGCAGGCTTTATGTTTGG
>JAGLYE010000281.1 GCA_023132505.1 Bacteroidales bacterium
ATAATAGAAGCCGATTTCATTGTGCATATTGATAATGACGCCTACAGGATCATAGATATTGTACTCAAACTCAATATCATTATCGAAGCGGTTATTCCTGCGATTGAAGCCCATGTCGTCGATGTCGTAGGTGTCATTTTGAGTTTCATGTTCATATGCAAATCTGAAGTTCCCGCTGATCTTTCCTGCTTCTATGTCATACATATAACCGAATTCAGGCTTGCCATCAGGATGATACTTCTGACTGACATTCACCAGGCCACCTGCACTCCACATATCATTCTTTGTCTTGAATTGAAACTCTGATCCGGTAACATTGGCAATATACCGGTCTCTGCCCCTGTATACGTTTGTATTGAACAGGCTGATATAGGAACTGTTTTTCAGGACCTGGTCAAAGACCAGCATATTATAATTCGTGGCCGGATCGGTGAGTATTTTTTGTTCCGTTCCGGTCGAATCTATTACACGTGCATGAGTGTTGGAGGTTACTGCGTTTAAAACACCAATTGCTGTTCCTTTCCTGTTACGCCCCGAAACTTTGGTTGCATTCAAAAGCTGGATCTCTTCCGGATTTTCTTTGACCTCATGTGTAGTATCGTCTCTTACATCCCAGTAAGCATCCGGTGTTCCGCCAATACGGCGGGTGTAAAAGATGTTCCCGCGCTCAAAAAGTTCTGTCCCCTCAGTGAAGAAAGGCCTTCTTTCCTGGTAATACACTTCGAAAGGGGAGAGGTTAACGATCTTGTCATCAGATTGCACCTGGCCGAAATCGGGGATAAGGGTCATGTCGAGGGTGAAACTTTCGCTGAGCCCGAGCTTCATATCCATCCCATAATTATAGGAATAGGCCCATGTTTCACTTTCAGCTGCATTTTCGGTGTATCCGGCGACATACGGAATGAAAAACAGCCTGAGTGGCGGTTTAATGCCTTCAATACCTGTGAGCGTTCCCGATTGGTTGAAAACACCATCAAGTTTATTGTCTATGTAATTCCAGGTCGACCATTCGCGGTACCTTCTGATGTTTCTCCACATATTCAGTCCCCACAGCTGTTCTGCTGTTTTAGGAAATCGTATGGCTGCATAAGGGATCTCAATTTCGGCCACCCATCCGCTATCATTGATCTCAACTGCACTTTTCCAGATCGGGTCCCAATTCTTGTCACGGTAATTGGCTGCATGCCTGGTATCTATTTCTACTCCGGAGGCAGAAACCTTGAACTCAAATGCATTTAAGCCATCATTATATGGAGTGATATCGATTGTAAAAAAATCGGCATTAATATCGTCATCATCCCTTTCACCCATTTCCCGGTATATGCTGTCCGGTTCACTATCGTACATCATGGCCCCGATATATATGGCCCTGTCGTCATAAATGATCTTAACAACTGTAGGTTGGCTGGGTGCAGTGCCGTTGTATGGAGCATACTGTATGAAGTCGCCGGCAGGCGAAGCATCCTGCCAGATGATCTCATTCAGCTTTCCATCGATTTTAGGTGCAACAGGGGTGCGAAATGCCTCTGCATTTTTCCGGTCAAGCTGGGCTATCATGCTAAGGCTTGATAAGAGAAATGTGAGAAAAAGGATAGTTCGTTTAGAAAATTGAGTTTTCATCCCTTGCCTGCTTTGAAGACAAATTTATTTAATTTATGCGAATGAGTTAACAGCACTATGGAAAAGAATCAGATATTAATGCAAAATGCTTATTTGTTCAGCAGTTCACTGTATATCCTGTAATTCTCATCATCAAAGCATACAAAGAGTACCTTAACAGGATGGTCATTTTTAGCAAGAAATGCTTTTACTGCCGTGATGGCAATTTCCGCAGCGCGGGATTTTGGGAAATGGTACACACCTGTGCTGATATTAGGAAAGGCGATGGTTTTAAGGCCATGCTCTTTTGCCTGTGCCATGCTGTTCAGGTAACAGTTCCTGAGAAGTCCGGTTTCATTACGGTTTCCCCCCGACCAAACAGGCCCGACGGTATGGATCACATGGCGGGCAGGCAATTTGTAGCCCAAAGTGATTTTTGCCTCTCCGCAATCACAACCATTCAGCATCCTGCATTCTTCAAGTAATTCAGGACCTGCTGAACGATGTATTGCTCCGTCAACACCACCACCGCCGAGTAAGCTTCTGTTGGCAGCATTTACAATGGCGTCTACCTCAAGTTTGGTAATATCACCCTGTATAAGCTCAATCATTATACCCGATATAAATGGTTACTGGTCTCTGGTTACTGGCTACTGGTTTTTCCTCTTGACAAACAGCTGCCCAGTCTCATACTTAACTACCTCAACCTCATCACCTCTGTCAATATATCCTATTAATGCCGTTGCATCATAAACATCCCCTTCGATCCTCACTTTGCCTGCAGGGCGGAGAACAGAATAGGCAATGCCTTTTTTACCAAGCATGCTTTCATATTTCACATTGGATACCGTAAAGCCCTCTTCACTTAATTGTTCGGCATCAAGTGCCAGGTGCCCG
>JAGLYE010000282.1 GCA_023132505.1 Bacteroidales bacterium
TGATAAAAAGAACTTCAGGGACGATATCCGTATGTCGTTGATAGAGGCAAGGGGTAAATGCAGATTTGGGATTTCATGCCCGGAGGGGATCATCAAAGACAGCCTGAAGCATTATCTTGAAATTACAGGAGTATGAGCCATGCGATCAATCCAGGTAACAGCCAATAGCAAGAATATCAGCGGTGAAGTCAGCTTGCCTTTATCCAAAAGCATCAGCAATAGAGCCTTGATGATCTCTGCTATTAGCGGTGGAAAAGTACAAAGCGGAAAATTATCTGACGCAGATGATACAGTTCTTTTAAAAAACCTGCTTCGGCAAATTGCAGAAAAGAAATCTTATACGCTCGATGCAAAGAATGCAGGCACTGTCTTCAGGTTCCTCACTGCCTATCTGTCCATAACACCGGGGAAATGGATCCTGGATGGAGATGCACGGATGAGGCACCGGCCAATAGGCCCACTGGTGGATGCTTTGCTGAAATTAGGAGCAGAAATTATCTATGCGGGCCATAAGGGCTATCCTCCACTTAAAATAAACGGAAAGCCCTTAACAGGTAAAAAGGTATTCGTAAATTCAGATACAAGCAGCCAGTTCATTTCAGCCCTGATGATGATCGCACCAGTCCTTCCTGAAGGGCTCATCATTGAGTTGATGGAAGTCCCGGCTTCAATTTCATATATCTATTTAACAGCAGAAATGATGATGATGACCGGAGTTGATGTGGAGCAGAGGTTCCCTAGCATTCACATACCCGCCGGTGCTTACAAAAAATGCATCCTACCGGCGGAAGCTGATTGGTCTTCAGCTGCATTCTGGTATGAATTGATGGCTCTTTCAGAAGGTGGACAACTTTTTCTCAGAGGTTTGAAAGAGGGATCATTCCAGGGTGATAGTGTGCTTGAGAGATATTTTCGCTCACTTGGTGTTGAGACCAGCTATCAGCAGGAAGGTGCCTTAATCACCAAAACAAGACCATTGAACACTCTAATCAACTTTGATCTTATATCATGTCCCGACCTTGCTCCGGCAATGATCGTAACTGCAGCGGCCCTGGGATTAGAAGCCAATTTTATCGAACTAAACAGTTTAAGGTTCAAGGAGTCAGACCGGCTTAAAGCTATTAAAAACGAACTGGGTAAAACCGGGATAAAATGCACTATCACAGAGGACAGCCTCTCATTTCTGCCACAAAAGATGGAGGTAACCCAGCCAGTTGACACTTACCATGACCACCGTATCGCAATGGCTTTTGCCCCATTGGCTATTTTAGGGAAATCTATTACCGTCAACGATCCCGGGGTAGTTAGTAAATCGTATCCGGGGTTTTGGAATGAACTTCAGAGGGTGTTGGGTGTTAGGTGCTAGGTGTTTGGTGCTCGGCACTAGGAACTCATAAACGGTTTCCATAGGGATACTATGTGAGCTTATATTTCGAACCGCGTAGCGGTTCCTCACCTGTAGCCTGAAGTACGCACAAACCAATCTTTACCGCGTAGCGGTTATTCAAAAGAAAAGGCAGAAGACACAAGATAGAGTGAATATGGAATAAGGAAAAAGGAAAAAGGAGAAAGAGATTGCGCGATTGCGCGATTGCACGATTGCACGATTGCACGATTTAAGGAGTACCCCCGTACCCTGCACCCTGCACCCTGCACCTACCACCCGCTCGCCAGCACATCAATAATATGAATCGTCTTGATCGGCAGATTATGCTTGGAAATATAGCCCTGCTGGTGCATCAGACAGGAAGCATCGGTGGATACTATATATTCGGCCCCGGTTTTGAGGGCATTTTCAACTTTTTGCTCACCCATGGCTGTAGAGATGGGTTCATGCTTGATGGCAAAGGTCCCTCCAAAGCCACAGCAAACATCCGTATCTTCCATTTCTACAAGATTGAGGCCTTTTACATTTGCAAGCAGGCTTCTTGGTTCATCTTTCAGTCCATATTCACGCAATGCAGCACAGGAATCGTGGTAGGTAACCGTATGCATGAAGGAGGCCCCTACATCCGTCACTCCAAGCTTATTCACCAGAAAATCAGTGAACTCATAAATATTCTTTTGTAACTGCTTGTATTCATTATGCAATGAAGTATTATGAAAAAGCTCGTTATAATAATTTTTCACATACCCCGTACATGATGCCGTCGGTCCCACCACAGGTCGGTTGTTGGGAAAATCTTTTATAAACTTCTCCCCAATGGCCTTGGCCTCTTCCCAAAAACCACTGTTGAAAGCCATCTGTCCGCAGCAGGTCTGGTTGGTATTGTACTCTACCTTATGCCCGAGCTTTTCCAGGATACGGATCATGTTGAAACCCGTCTCGGGATAAAACTGGTCGATAAAGCACGGGATAAAGGCATCAATGGTCATGGAGAAAAATTAAAAAGCAAAAATAAGAAAAAATGCATTGGTACATCAGCGAATCTTGGTGCGTAAGTTAAAAGATGCTGGAGGCTGGATACTCGATACTGGATACTG
>JAGLYE010000283.1 GCA_023132505.1 Bacteroidales bacterium
CCTTCTCCCCGGGCTGCATCAAGGATGCATCTTATGGCAGGGCTGTTTTCATCAACGGTAGTGATGGTCTTGAATTTATGTTTGCTGAAAAATTTCCTGTATGCGAGGTACTTGATAAGATAAAAGTTTGTGGCCCCACTGAACGAACGGTAAATCCCGGTCAGCAGTTTTTCGTCACCTTCACATTGATCAAGTAATTGATCCAGATTATTATTCAACTTTCGAATAATATCTTTTTTCCTTTTTCTTTGTTCAGGCGAAAGAAAGTAGTTCAACAGAATGGGCTCGCCAAAGTACCTCCCTCTAAGGCTACCTTTGCCGAACAGATTATCGCAGGTCAAACTTATTTTTGCGCCTTCGCTCATCTTGGGCTGCACTGCCTCATCGATGATGAGAAAATCATTGCCCGCTTTTTCAATCAAATAGCCAATAACATAGTTTCCTTTTTTAACTCTGAGTGTATTGAGGTCGAGAAAAGCCTGTCTTTTGGTCACATCCATGATGATATGATCAGGCTTCTTTAGCTTTTTGAACGAAAACAGCTTGATCAGCCACCTTGTCTTCAGGATAAGGACGTACTTAAAGAGTGAAGTAAAATTCCATTTCGATACTGAGGAAGTTGCAGGCAGTATAATATTAATATTGTCATGAATGATTTCCTCTGCCAAAAGGGTCTCTGAAGTATAAAACGATACGGAATCGTACTTAATCGACAGCTTTCCCGCTTCAGCTATCTCATATTTCAGGTTCCGTAAACGGAAATAGGCCCTGAATTTATGGTAGTACCAGATGCTGCTGTCATCAAACTTCATCCATTCAACCACCGGTTTTCCTTCAAATTCTTTTTCGCCGAAGGAAATAACAAAGTCCATAATATCATAGTTGATCCTCTTCTTTTCTTCTTCCGGGATCTCAAATGCTCCCTTATTGAACGTGGACAGTTGTGCAGGAAGATCTACGGATGAAAATGTATCATGCCCACTGCTTTCAGCCATTCTTAAAACAGCCGACAGCTCTTCGGCTGACAGATGACGTTTTATGACGATGGCTTTCATCGGAGGTATTTATTAAATATCTGTCGGATCTCTGTTTTATATAGTATCGAGAGACTGCTGATGATGATAAGCACGACCACTGCAGAGGTAAAGTAGGGGTTGATGTCAAACCTGATCTTCAGGAACTCCAGTAATCCTGTGAGCAAAACAATGGTGAAGGGGTAGAATAACATCTTATTCCTGTTCCAGCGAATTCCGGTGAGCTTTTTGCTAATGAAATAGAAAGAAATTGCTTGTATCATCAGGGCTGCATAGGTGGCAATGATCACCCCGTAAAAACTTAAATGGGGCACCAGCAGGAAGTTCAGCCCGAGGTTTGCCAGCAGTGCGAAGGTATTGACATACAGGAAATAGATGGTTTTTTTCTTAAAGTAAACCCCATAGGAGAAGATGAGGAATTGTGTTCTCACAATGAATTTCACAAAAATGATGGTGATCAGACCGAAAGCCAGTCTGACATCAGTAGTATAGAACAATGTAAGGTATAGCATAGCCGGAATTATGGCCATAGCAATGAGCACCTGGGTTTGCGCCAGGAGCAGGTTTGATAGTTTTTTGATATGTTCCGTATGCTTCTCCAGGCCGGCATCCATAAATCGATAGATCTCCGGCTGCGTGGCACCCTGTATCCCTATAAGTATTTTTTCAAACCCCAGTGCGATCCCAAAAGCGACAATGTAGATCCCAAGGTCGGCAGCCTTGTTTTCCATAAAGAAGCGTTCGGAATAATTGATTGCCCATAGTATAATGGCAAACTGGAAAAGGGGATAGGCGAAACGGTTCAGTTCTTTCAGTAGCTTGAAATCGAACCTGAAACCGCAAGAGTGCCATGTGTATAGCAGCACACTGATGCTGGTAATGCTGCTCCCGATGGCTCCTCCCCAGAGGAATCCGATAAAGGACATGTCGTAATAGAACACCCCGATCACCTGAAAGCCTGACCTGAGAATACCAAGGGCAACATTCAGCAAAATAAATTTCCTGACCTTCTTCTCATTCCGGTAAAGGGCGGCAGCCGTCATATTGATGGCACGGTTGATGCCGATGATGACGGCCAGGTAGCCATAACTTTCAAAATCCTGCAGGGCAGGTTGGCTGAATATACTTCCGATATAATCGCGGAATACCCATGCCATACCGAGGATGATAAGCCCCCTGAAAAGAATGGAGTTCAATACTGTAGATACCAGCTTGTGATACCCGCTTTCCCTGTCTTTATGGTCGTAGTAGAACCTTGCAATGGCATTGCCCATTGAAAAAAGGGCAACGGTGAATACCAGGCTGGTGATGATCTCGCTGATGCCAAGCTGTGAAAAGTCAACCGGGCCAAGCCTGTCGGGCCCTTCTATTATAGGCTGAATGATAAGCTGCAGGCCCGGTGGCAGGGCGGCAACCACAACATAG
>JAGLYE010000284.1 GCA_023132505.1 Bacteroidales bacterium
GCTCAAAAAATTGAATACATTAATGACAATGAGTATAAAAAAATCTTGTCTCTGATTGAATCAATTATGAAGATGCTAAATAATTTGATTAACTATAGAAAGAATTTCAATAAAGGCAGATAGCTTTATTAAATCCACCACCCACCGCCTATCGCCCACCGCCCATCGCCTACTTAATGTTGCATTTTAATAAAAGTCGATCCCCGATATAAGCTTCGAGCTTATCACCAATTTGAATCGGTCCAACCCCGGCCGGGGTTCCGGTAAAGATGAGGTCGCCGGTTTTGAGGGTGAGGAATTTTGACAGGTAGGTAATGAGCTCATCAAAACCGAAGAGCATATCTGCAGAATTGCCATTCTGAACAGTTTCTCCGTTTTTATCCAGCCGGAAACTGATGTTATTCAGATCGGCAAATTCATCTTTTTTAATAAACTCCATGCTGAGCGGTGCCGAAGCATCAAATGCCTTGGCAATCTCCCAGGGGAGCCCCTTTGCCTTGGCTTTGCTTTGCAGGTCGCGGGCAGTGAAATCAATACCGATGCCAATTTCATTATAATAGGTATGCGCAAACTTCTTTTGGATATTTTTTCCAAGCTTGTTGATTTTTACCACCAGCTCACATTCATAGTGAATGTCGTCAGAAAATTCGGGATGGTAAAAGGGCCTGTTCCTGCGAAGCAGGGCTGTGTCGGGTTTCAGAAAGAATACCGGGTTTTCAGGTACCGGGTTGTTTAGTTCTTTGGCGTGGTCAACATAATTCCTGCCAATGCAGATGATCTTCATGTCAAACTTGGTATATAGTTTATTTTTTTGCCTTTATTTCAGGATCATAAGGCTTCCTAAAATAACTTATGGTCGGTATATCTTTTTTTGATTGCCGTTATCACCTTCTTGGTTGAAAGCGGAAACTCGGCTTTTATCATCCAGTCGAAATACTGGGGCTCTTTCCTGAATACCTCTTCCACGGTCCTGCCCTTGTGCTTGCCAAAGTTGAAAACCTCTTCCTGCCTGGCATTGAAAACAATATGGCCGATGAGATCGACAAAGCGGGTGTTGTAAGAAAAATCATGCAATGCCTTCATATCGTTTTTGATTGGCTGGCTGACGTTCCCGTCATTATCTTTATACTCTGTGTCTTTGTAACGTGCCACCTGGGCTTTCAATATTTCATAGGTGGCAGTGGTATCTGCCTCGGCCGAATGTGCGTTCTCCAGTTCTTTGTCGCAATAGAATTTATATGCAGCGCGCAGGTTTCGGGGTTCCATTTTGTGGAAGATGTTCTGCACATCAATAAAGTAGCGGTCGCGCAGGTCAAAGTCAATCTCAGCCCGCAGGAATTCTTCCACGAGCAGCGGGATATCGAACTTATTGGAATTGTAACCCGACAGGTCACAGTCTTTAAATAATTCGTTGAGTTCCGTTGCCAGGTCTTTAAAAGTGGGTTCATCCTTTACGTCATCATCGGAGATGCCATGGATGAGTGTTGAATCCAGGGGGATGGGAATACCCGGGTTCACCCTGTGGGTTTTTACCTTTGTGCTGTTGTCGGGTTCCACCCTGATGATACATATTTCAACTATGCGGTCGGTGGCAACCCGGATGCCTGTGGTTTCCAGGTCGAAGATGGCCAGAGGCCTGTTTAAATTCAATTCCATGAAAGTGTGGATTATCGGTTTGTGATTTCCTGCGAAATTACAGGAATTTTGTTTATCAAATGAATGAATATGATCAGATATTCCTGTTTATATCAAAATTCTCAAGCAATTCCGCTACCCGTTTGAGGTACATGCCTCCCAGCGCTCCATCCACAATGCGGTGGTCATAGGCCAGAGAGAGGATCATCATATGCCTGATCCCGATAGTGTCGCCCTGGGGTGTTTCAATAACGACAGGCTTTTTTCGGATTGCGCCGATACCGAGGATGGCTACCTGTGGCTGGTTGATGATCGGTGTGCCGGTAATGCTGGCAAATGAGCCAAAATTTGTTATGGTAAAGGTGCCTCCCTGGATCTCATCTGGCAGCAGCTTGTTGGCCCTTGCCCTGTTGGCCAGATCATTCACATCCTTGGCCAGCCCCAGCAGGCTTTTCTGGTCGGCATTCCTGATCACCGGGACGATGAGGTTCCCGTCAGCTAATGCCGCAGCCATACCAATGTTAATGTTTTTACGAATGATCATATTTGTACCGTCAACGCTGGCGTTTATACGAGGATAATCTTTGATGGCCTGTGCTGTGGCTTCAATGATGATAGGTGTGAAAGTGAGCTTTTCACCTTCACGCTGCATCAGCATTTCCTTTACCTTGTTGCGCCAGTTCACCACATTGGTCATGTCAACTTCGATGAAAGACGTTACATGAGGTGAAAGCTGTTTCGACATTACCATGTGATCTGCAATAAGCTTACGCATACGGCCCATCTCAACGATTTCGTCACCGGCTGCACTGACTACCGGTGG
>JAGLYE010000285.1 GCA_023132505.1 Bacteroidales bacterium
GTGTAAACATATCTTTCATATCCTTACCATTGACTGTGTATTCCTGCTTTGCGGATTGTAAAAAACAAAATTGCGGGCCAAAAAGCAACCTGAACCGAGCCCTTGTCTCACCATACGAATACTTGAAGAATATTGGAATGTTCAGATAACTCATGCTGATCTTCCGTTTTATTTCATCATTTTTTGTTATACCATGTCCGGGTATAGACCAATTATCATAGTATTTCTGTCCCTGCCTGGTTGTTCCGATCTCCATAAACAATCCAATATTTTCGTTAAAGTTGTAACCTGCCTGGAAATTAAATCCATAACTCCAGAAATAGTCATATTCCATCTCCCAAAAACCATAATTCATCTGGTTAATGACCCAGACGGTTCCTCCGCCTATTTGCGCAGCAACCTCAAAATGCTTGGCTTTTTGTGCGCTTGCCGTGGAAACAGCTAAACTAATGATCAATACTGTGATAAATGTCCTGAATTTCATGATTTTAGTTTTTTATTATACCTTGGGTTTGATATGATATGGTAACATTACCAGCCGGGCTGCAAAGCACCCGATGCTTTTAAGAGGTAAATATACGCAATTATATTTGTTGGTTCAGGCAGTAAAATTTAAAAATGCAAGTTGCAGCATCATACCGACCATTTGTAAGGCGGTTTGTGAATTTGACAGAATAAAACAATTCGCCTGTGGAATTGTTATAAATTTGCGACTTATTAATCCATTGAAAACCTAATATTATGAGAAACTTATTATCCAGCCTCCGCACGAAGGTCATACTTGTGATTTTTCTTGCCGGGGTATTCGCAAATTCAAATACAATGGCACAAAAGCAGATCCCCCTTGAGGATTTTTTCAAAAATCCGGAAAAGACTTATTTCCAGATCTCCCCTGACGGGAAATATTTCTCTTACACAGCTCCTTATGAGAATCGGATGAATATTTTCGTTCAGAAGATAGGAAGCAAAAAAGCAACCAGGCTCACCAGTGAAACCGATCGTAGCGTTGCCGGTTATTTTTGGGCAAACAAGGATCGTATCCTTTATCTCAAAGATGATGGCGGGGATGAGAACTTTGCCTTATACGGCGTAGATAAGAATGGTAAAAACCTTAAATGCCTCACTTGTTTTGAAGATGTCAGGACCCAGATACTCGATGAGCTGGAAGATATTCCTGATGAGGTTATTATCGGACTCAATAAAAGAAATCCACAGGTATTCGACCCGTATCGCCTGAACATTGTAAGCGGTGAGATGACCATGCTGGCAGAAAATCCGGGTAACATCATGGGATGGATGACCGACCATGAAGGGAAATTGCGTGCAGCATTTGCAATCGTTGACGGTGTAAATACCCAGATCCTATACCGGGATACTGAGGATGAAGAATTCAAACCGGTACTTACAACAAGTTTCAAGGAAGATATCAGTCCTGCATTCTTCGATTTTGAAAACAAGAATGTATATGCCACATCAAACCTTGGACGTGACAAATCGGCTGTTGTGCTGTTTGACATAGCCAATGGTAAGGAACTTGAAGTTCTTTATGAAAATGTTGATTATGATGTAAGCAGTGTTCATTTCTCAAGAAAAAGGAAAGTGATTACTTCAGCATCTTTCACTTCATGGAAAAGGGAGCGTCACTTCTTCGACGAGCAAACAGAGAAATTATTTGCAAGGATCGATAAAGACCTTGGTGATTACGAAATTGCCATTACTGGATTTAATAAGGCGGAAGATATGTATATCATTCGCACATACAGCGACCGCTCACTTGGCGCATACTATTTGTACGACCTGAATAATGATAAGATTGAGAAGATCCATGAGGTTAGTCCCTGGATCGATGAAAATGAAATGGCCAACCAATATCCTATCAAATATACTGCTCGTGACGGCCTCGTTATCAATGGTTATCTGACCCTGCCCAAAGGGCTTACTATGGAAACAGCCAGGGACCTGCCGGTAGTTCTTAATATACACGGTGGGCCATGGGCACGCGACAGCTGGGGCTTTAATCCCGAAGTGCAATTCCTTGCTAACCGTGGATATGCGGTCTTGCAGATGAACTTCAGGGGTTCCACCGGTTATGGCCGTGAATTCTGGGAAAAATCCTTCAAACAATGGGGTTTGACTATGCAGGATGATGTTACCGATGGAGCTTACTGGCTGATCAATGAAGGCATTGCCGACAAGGACAAAATTGCCATCTATGGCGGAAGCTATGGCGGATATGCCACACTCCAGGGTATTGTCGTCACTCCTACACTCTATGCTGCAGCCGTTGACTATGTTGGCGTTTCCAATCTCTTCACATTCTTGCAGACTATCCCTCCTTACTGGAAGCCGCTGCTTGATATGATGTACGAAATGGTGGGCCACCCCGAAACGGACAAGGCACTGCTAGAAGCCACTTCCCCGGCACTGAATGCTCACAAGATCATGACCCCGCTTTT
>JAGLYE010000286.1 GCA_023132505.1 Bacteroidales bacterium
ATAATTCTAGCATTATGAAAAATTCTAACATCTTGGTCATAATTATTCTTGTCGTCTATTTTATTGCAGATGTTCGCTCCCAGGAATTGAATATCACCGACCCATGGCTGGTGATCAATGCTGAAGCAGATGATCCGCTTTATACAACCTACACAGCTGCCATGGAGCGCTCGCGCCTGTATGGCGATAAGGGCTATAAAATGAATTACTGGTCCACTGAAAAGCCCTTAAGCTATGCTTCAGATAAATCCGGAAGCATGTATTGCATTTGGAAAATCAACGAAGTGGTGGTGGATAAGATCCCGGAGTATTATAAGGCCCCGGTGGTTGTTGCATCATTCCCTGATATGGCCCTGAGCCATTACCAGCCCTGGCCCGGCCTTGATGTTCAGGAATGCTTCATGGTTTACTCCTCAAAGATTGCATTGGTTGATATGCATATTACAAATCATTCAGCGGAGCAGATGAATATTGAAATCTATCCGGTCATTGAATTCGATAAGGATTCGCTGTGCCTGGACGATTATGATAAAGAGAACGATGCCCTGATTGCAAATCATTACGAAAGCCCCAAACGACTGATCAGTAATCTTTATGCAGCTGGAGGATATCCGAAACACTGGAGAGATGTTTTCGCTTGTAATACAGACCTTTATTCATACGGTGCTTATAAGGGGCCTCCGGGTGCATTTTACGATATCATTAAAACAGATTTCTATGCAGATGACAGAAATGACAAATTGAATATGTCAGATAATGACTGCGTAAGGTACATTGCCCTTCATGCAAAACTCAATCTTGCCCCCGGTGAATCGGCAAGTGTTCGATACCTCAGGGGTATGCAATCACTGGATGAGGATGATGCATCCCTTGTTCAGGGGATAAATGAGGTCAAAAGCATGGATCTGCAAGCTTTTCTCGATCAAAATATCTACCTGTATGAAAGTGTGCCACGTTTCCCGGCCATGAGCCATGAGGAAAAGACCATGTACATAGGGGCCTTTAACCTTGCCAGGGGATGCATGCTCCCTCCCTCAGGAGAAACCTCCCATAACTTTTATGTTTTTTCCCGCGAACCTCTGTGGGGATGGGGGCATGGCCATCAGGTGCTGCATGAATCCCTGAGCATGCTGGCCTATGCTTTCCTCGATGCCGGATCGGCCCAGGGTTCCCAACGTGTATATATGGAACAACAGGGTGAAGACGGATTGATCGCCTATCGCCACGGCCCGCGTGGAAGAGGTGAGTATCCGCACTACAGCCGGATATACGATGATACCATGGCCACCACTTCTGCTCCCTTCTACAACTGGATAAACTACGAGATCTACAGTGTAAGCAAAGACAGGGAATTCCTTGAAGATGCTTATGTATCGGGCAAAAGATATATCGAATGGTTACTTGAAAACCGCGATGCGGATGATGATGGACTCCTTGAATGGGGCCCCTACGGCATCATCGAAAATGTACGCGACTGGTACAATGCCGTATTCCAGGTTTCAGCCGAAAGGTACCTCGATGTTGACAAGGAAGACATCTCGGATGAATTGGAATGCCTTGACCTCAGCCTGATGGCCATCAACGAAATGAATTATTTAAAGCTTATGGCTGAAGAGCTTGAGATTCCTGAAGATGTCACCCTCTGGGAAGAACTGGCATATAGCATGACCCTGAAACTTAACCTGAAGATGTGGAGCCAGTCTGATAGCTTCTATTATCATATCAACCGCAAGGATGACTCATACTTCTTCATGGAAAGAGACCTGCGCCGGCAGGAGATCATCGGCTTTTTGCCCATGTGGGCCGAGGCTTGCGATGAAGAGCAGGCTGCTATGCTGGTAAATACACTTTGCGATACCACAAAGTTTTGGCGTAAATACGGTGTCCCAACCCTTGCTGCTGATGATCCCTGGTTCAGCCCCAATGTTGATTATTGCTGCAAATGGAACGGGCCTGTCTGGTTGTTATGGGATTATATGGTATTCCGGGGACTGATCAACTACGGATATGATGAGTTGGCCATCAAGCTTGCTGATAAAATGATCCTGGCCGCCGGCACACAGCTTTCAAAAAATCATAACTACTGGGAATCCTTCAGCCCCGACAACGACGTCCTCAACTGCCCCCCGAATTATATCTGGGATGCGATTATTGCGCGGGTGCTGATTGATAAGTATCGCTTACTGGGAAAATAATCTGTTTTTTTCACCCACCCCTAACCCCTCCCTACGAGTAAGGAGGGGAACGGGTTTTTGCTAATTTTGACTATTTACGCTACCCCTCCCTGCCAGCAGGGAGGGGCCAGGGGTGGGTAAGAAATCTTAAATCGTAATTTTTAATTCCCAATCTCCACTAATAATTATAAATTAGCCTGCCTGCCACAGGCAGGGATCTCATCACTCAAATAGGCACTTGGCACTAGGAACTAGGCACTAGGCACT
>JAGLYE010000287.1 GCA_023132505.1 Bacteroidales bacterium
GGCAGCCTTTGAGGAGGAATTTGAGATAGAGATGGAGGAAGATGAAGCACTTGGGGTGCAAACCGTCTCCGGAGCTGTGGAGTTAATTGGTAATCTTGTGAATACATAGGAGGCATTCTTGGGAAAAATCAAAAAGAGTCGGGAACAAATCCACGCAATCTTCTATCCGGAATCTGTGGCAGTCATTGGAGCCAATAATGTTAAGAGAAGCGTTCCGTTTGATATATTCAACAACATACTAAAGGATGATTTTCAGGGGATTCTTTACCCAGTGAGTCCTCGTGAGAGATCGATCTGTTCAGTCAAATCTTATAAATATGTAACCGACATACCGGATGATGTGGATATGGGGGTGCTTGTATTTCCCGCCTCAGTCGCAAATCTTGCAATGGAGCAATGCGGACAAAAGGGTATCAAGTCTATAATCATCATTTCTGCAGGATTCAGGGAAGTCGGCGGCAGGGGCATTGAACGAGAACAGGCAATAAAGGCCATTGCGGATAAATACGGTATATCCTATATTGGGCCGAATTGTCTTGGTGTGATCAATACAGATCCAACCTGTCATTTTAATGCATCTTTTGCCAGAAAAATGCCCAGACAGGGACATATCGCTTTTCTGAGCCAGAGCGGTGCCTTGTGTACCGCCGTACTGGATTATGCGGAGGCCAAGAACATCGGTTTTTCAAAATTTGTCTCCTTTGGGAACAAGGGGGATGTAGATGAAGTGGATCTGATTAATTATCTAAAGGATGATCCCTTAACGAAAGTTATCTTACTTTATCTCGAAGAAGTGACCGACGGGCCGGCCCTGATGCAAGCCGCAAAAAGTGTGATCAAAGACACGGGCAAGCCTGTACTGATATTGAAAAGCGGACGTACGCAAGAAGGAGCATTGGCAGCCTCATCACACACGGGCTCTCTTGCGGGATCGGATGATATATGTGATGCAGCCTTCGAGCAGGCAGGTATCATACGTTGTGATGATATTACACAAATGTTCAACTACGCGACGGCCCTGGCATGGCGAGAAGCACCCAAAGGCCGTCGAACAGCTATCATTACCAATGCCGGCGGACCCGGAGTCCTGGCAACAGATATGGCGATCACACAGGGGTTGACGCTTGCCAAATTTTCAGAAGAGACAACAAGGATACTGAAAAAGGCTCTTCCTGCCGCCGCGAATATCAAAAATCCAGTGGATGTCATCGGCGACGCACGGGCTGACAGATACGATGTGGCGATCAACGCGATCATGGCAGATGAAAATGTCGACAGTGTCGGAGTTATCCTGACACCCCAGTCCATGACAGATATTGATGAGATCGCCGATGGGATCATCGCCGATGCTGAGCATTTTGAAAAAACACTTTATTGTTCCTTTATGGGCGAAGCGGATGTCGGCAGTGGGATCCAAAAATTCCTAAGCCACAAGATTCCACATTATTCACTTCCGGAAGACATGTGCAAAAGCCTGGCTGTATCGACGAAATTCAATGAAACCAGGCAGAAGCTTGCCAATGCGCTCCCCCCTCCTCCACTGGTCACAAGTGAAGTATGCAAAACATCATTCCAGGCCGCAACGGCAGCCGGGAAAACCGGTCTTACGGAAATCGAAGCGCTTGAATTTCTAAAGGACAGCGGGCTTCCGCTACCGCAACACCGGCTTGTAACAAAAAAGGCTGATCTAAATTCTACCCTGGCATGCTTCAAATTCCCCCTGGTAATGAAAATCATGAGTCCGCATATTCAGCATAAAACGGATTGCGGTGGTGTTAAGCTGAATATAAACAGCAAGCAGGAGACGGAAAAAGCATGGGATGATATCATGCATTCCGTTGCGCAAATCCATCCAGATGCAGATCTGGACGGGATCCTTCTGGAGGAAATGGTCGATCCGGGGTTGGAAGTCATTATTGGAGTAAAGCGGGATCCGTCATTCGGACCTGTCATTATGTTCGGAATGGGCGGAATACACGTTGAACTTTATAAGGATGTGATCTTTCGGGTTACACCTCTGACTGAAGCGGATTGTGATGACATGATCCACGGAATCAAGGCAACAAAATTACTGAAAGGCTATCGGGCTTCATTACCGATGGATCTGGAGGCATTGAAAAAGACCCTGATGGCCGTTTCCGACCTAGCGGTATCTGTACCGGAGATCAACGAACTGGACATTAACCCGCTTATACTGTATCCTGAGGGTAAAGGATGCTGTGTCGCAGATATTAATATTCAATTAACAAAGAAAGGCTAAACTATGCGATTGATCATTCATGAAAATTATAACAAATTGAGCACATGGGCTGCTCATTATATTGTAAAAAAGATCAAGGAATTCAATCCAACGAAGGATAATCCTTTTGTCATAGGCTTGCCGACAGGTTCATCACCTGTTGGAACATACAGGGAATTGGTAAGACTACACAAGGAAGGG
>JAGLYE010000288.1 GCA_023132505.1 Bacteroidales bacterium
CCCTTCCTTGTTTTAAGCCTGATAAGTTGTCACCCCGAGCGAAGTCGAGGGGCCTCCTGCCTAAAATGCTTCCCCAAGCTCTCTTTTACTCAGATGTCACAAAAGTGAATACCATTGGGCCTTTCGCCAATTCAATCTAAATTTCCCCGGACACCAGTAACTCCGAACTCCGAACCAGTAGTGTCCGGTTAAAATTCATTTGGATTTTGGAAACACCTGTAAATGTTAAGTTTTGCAGCAACTGGTTTATTTCTTTGGGGAGCCTGTCAAGCTTGGCTTTGATGTAATTATACTCTTCATGATTAATAATTGATCTTTCATGGCATTTATTATTCCAGTCTTTGCATTCAAGAACAGAGCCAAGACTGTAATAGTAAAATCTGATTTTATCTTTTTTTGAATATCTGCCAAAGCCCTCAGCAATATTTGATGAAATAGAATCTACTGCCCTGGCATATTGCTTTCCTACAGTATCTTTTTCAAAGTAGTTCCACCGGGTAATAACACTCCAGACATAGTTGGATAATCGAAATGAAATATTATAAGCATCATAGTATTCAACTGATAAATATTTAGGACTCATACTTATTAATACCCTAATTATTAAAATGTCCCCCCTTATATAACAAAACCAACACTGAAACCCTGAAACCATGAAACACTGGAACCCTAAATTCCCTTTTCTAAAACAATTCCAATCCTGATCATGCCCGGGGTTTTTATATCCTGAGAACGGTTTTCAAATTCAAAGGAACAGCTTCCCTTTTCTGAAAAAGCAAAGTCTTTTCTGAGCATTACCCTGAACTTTCCGTCCCGATTGTTTTCGTTTTGGTCTTTAAACTTAAGATTAAGGGTCCTGCTTCTTACCTCCCCGGAAGGGGTGTACATGATCACTGTTACCGGAAGCGTTTCAGGGGCAAGGCTTGCATCATAGTCCACCTCCAGCCACATATTATAAAAAATGCCCGGTTTGGAAATATCGAATTCAATCTCAGGGTTTTCAAAACGTTTCCACTGCTTGTCGGCAAAAGTAAAATATGATCCTTTTATAGCGTCGGAAGAACATCCTGCAATAATAAATACGACCAGAAGGTATCTGAAGAGTATATTTTTCATCGTTCCGTTTATTGGTCTTACAAAGATAGGATATGCTGAGGTTCTTTTGTTAACTTTGTGTATAGGATCATAGTTTATGGCAAAGCAAAAGTATTATGTTGTCTGGGTAGGGAAGGAGCCGGGGGTTTATCATAGCTGGAAAGAATGTGAACGCCAGATCAGAAATTTTGACGGGGCTGTTTATAAGTCCTTTTTTGATCTAGAGTTGGCTAATAAAGCCTTTCAGGATGATCACCGGAATTATATAGGGAAGGATTTCGGAAAGCTTAGCGAGGCGGAAAAAGTACCATTCGGAAAGCCCATTGGCGATTCTATCAGCGTGGATGCAGCCTGCAGTGGAAACCCCGGCATTATGGAGTACAGGGGCGTGGATACCTTCTCGGGTGCAGAATTGTTCCGGCAGGGACCATTTCCCAATGCAACAGTGAACATAGGAGAGTTTCTGGCTATTGTCCACGGACTGGCATACCTGGCAGAAAGGGATTTTAAATTCCCCGTTTATACCGACTCCAGGACAGCCATGAAATGGATCCGCGACAAGAAGATCAAGACTAAGCTGGAAAGGCAGCCAAATAACGAAAAGGTATTTCAGCTTGTTGAGCGTGCCATCACGTGGCTGGAAGCAAATGAATATCCCAATGAAATCATTAAATGGGAAACGGCAGCCTGGGGTGAGATCCCGGCCGATTTCGGCAGGAAATAATCAATTTGAACATTAAGTGATATCTTTTGTTAAGAAAAACAATAATTCGAGCACTCCCCGATGTCTGAAGTATTCAAATCCATAAAAAGCTTTATCAGGAAACACCGCCTTGATGCATTAAAGGATGTGGCTCTTTTCATCCTGATCACCGTAGTGATCCACTTTGCCTGGCGTTTCTGGCAAATCCAGTTCAATTATGCGCCGGTCAGGGGTTTCATGTATGGGTTTATGGGAATTTTGTCGGCCGAGGTGTACCGTGAAACAATATGGGTGATAGCAGGCATGTTTGACATTATAAGGATGGATGAAACCATGCACATGTCCTTTCCGAACCAAAGCATCATGTACATCAACGACAGCTGTTCCGGCCTGAAACAGATGCTGCAATTTGCCCTCTTGATGCTTATCTTTCCGGGTCCCTGGAAGAAAAAACTATGGTTCATCCCCCTGGGGATCTTCATCATGCATCTTACCAACCTCTTCAGGGTCATCGGCCTTGCAGTAGTAATGAATAACTGGCCCCAGTATTGGAATTTCAGCCATGATTATATCTTCCGGCCGATATTTTACATTATTATTTTTCTGTTATGGATGTATTGGGTGGAGAAGAT
>JAGLYE010000289.1 GCA_023132505.1 Bacteroidales bacterium
GAAAGGCCGGTACTATAATCCCACCAGCACCTCCACCTGAAAAAACGCTCAAGGCTGAATGAATGGTCCGGTGCCGGCCCAATAAACTGTTTCCAGTCAATGGTATTTTCATTCGCATCTTTATGAATGGGATATACCCAGGCTCCATTCGGGTCGTTTCGGTTTGTTGTTACTTCGATAAGAGTAACCTTTCCAAGCAAGTCCTTTTCAATGGCCTCACGTGCCTTATAATAACTTTCAGTTTGCCGTCCCTGATGCCCAAGTTGAAAAACCACCTTATTTTCTTTAACAGCATTTCTAACTTCATAAGTTTCTTCAAGCGCCCAGGTCATGGGCTTTTCCAAATAGATGTGTTTTCCTGCATTTGCTGCTGCAATAGCCATGGGCCCATGCCAGTGGTCGGGTGTGGCAATGATCACAGCATCGATATCTTCCGCATTGATAAGTTCCAGGTAGTTATCATAACGTTTAGGCATGGGACCCATTTTTCCACCGGACCCTTCACGATGTATATTTGCTCCGGCTTCCCGGGCCATACGGCCATAAGTATCAAAAATATCACACACACCATTCAATACAACATTGAGGTCTTCCTGTTCAAGATATTGCTTATACCTTTCATCGGAGCTGTTATTCGAGGCTCCTTTTGTCCAGCTATCGATAAGGTCAGGATGTGCAAAACCGGCAGCACGCGCAAGGTGTTTTCCCCTGATACCATATCCGATCAAACCCAACCTGATTTGCTTGTCCATTGGCCCCCCAACAGGCAATTCAGGTGCTGTAGCCTTAAGCTTTATATCTTCAAGAATATTACTTTTCAGATAGTTATCGTAATGCCGTTTTTTATACCAGGCAAAGGCAAAGGCACCCAAAACCGGTATAGTTGCAAGTCCTTTCAGTAAATCTCTTCTTTTCATTTTTTTCTAAAAATAAAGCGGTCGATACCAATTTCTCTACTGCTTGGGAATACAAACAATAGCGCTAATGCAATGAGCTCAATTAAATTTTTGTTGACGATCAGGTAACTTCCCTCGTTTGGAACAGAATATCTTAATCCTGTAAAAGGAGGATGTGATAGGTAATACATTGCCAGGAGGGTGATACCGAATATACAGACAGGGCGTGCAAGGAATCCCAGGATCAATGCAAGTCCGATCAGGATCAGCCCCCATATATTCAGTTGATCTATAATGTTTACTGTAAGCGGATCAGATGTAAGAGAGTGAAAAAATGATTCCATAAAACCGCGCGAATCGAGTAAAAAGCCCACGCTGCTCCAATTTGGGTTCATCAGCTTAACGAGCCCCTCATATAGGAAATGCCATCCGATCGCTATCCTGAGAATTACCAGCCAGCTTAGCTGTGCTTTAGTGTATTTCATCTTCGTTATTATCTAATTCCCGTAAATAAATATCTTTCCATTTCACCTTGATCCCGCCGCCATCATGGATTTGAAGGGCGATTGATCCTGTAGCTTCACCTATTTTTTCATCGATAAGATCAACCATTAGCTGTCCGTTAAGCCATGTCATAACACGTTCCCTTTCAGCGCGGATGATCAGGTCGTTCCACTCACCCATTTTAAGGATGTTTTCTTTTTCATCAGCTATTTCAACAAGCCAGCCCCGGCCGTAGGATTCATATATTCCGCCACTGTTATACCCAGGTGGGGCAACCTCTACCTGCCACCCATTGATGCGGGTTCCCTCTATCGATGACCTGAAGAAAACCCCGGAGTTGCCATCGGATTCTTGTAAAAATTTCAAACGTAAGACAAAATCCCGGTATGTTTTATCTGTAGCCAGATAACCATATTTCTTATCCTCACCGCTTTCACATACCAGCTCACCATTGTCAACATACCATTTTTCGGTACCGTAAATGGTCCATCCTTCCAGGTCTTTATTATTAAAAATAGAAACACCTTTATCGGTAAGATCCCGAATTTTAATACTCCTGAATGCGACAGGGCTTCCGTGGTCCTGTAACCCGATATGTCCCCTGATGGCAAGGCCGTAATTTGGATAATTTTTCCACTTGGATTCCTGCACACGCTGTTTCCAGTCATCATCCCAAAGATGATATTCTAAAACCTTTTCTCCATTTAACCAATGGGCTACCTGTCCGTCTTTAACAGCAATTTTAGAACGATTCCATTCGTCTGCAGGAAAAAGTTTTTTTTGTGATGTATCTGCATTATGCATGGCGTAATTTGCGGCTGCCATTTGCCATGCTTCAAGAGGACTGGCAAAGCCGGCATCATCGATAAGCTGGTATTCGGGGCCACTGGCATAAACAGTGGAATTATCCCCCTCGATCACATGGAAAAAAATTCCGCTGTTCCCGCCAGCTGAAATTTTCCATTCAAGGGCAAGCATAAAGTCTTCGAATTGTTCTTTGCTAATGATATCCCCACCCAGGTCTCC
>JAGLYE010000029.1 GCA_023132505.1 Bacteroidales bacterium
ATATATTACCCGGTGCCCCTGCATATGCAGAAGGCATACCTCGATCCCAGGTACAAAGAAGGCGATTTTCCTGTTACCGAAATGCTATCAGAAAACGTCATATCTTTGCCTATGAGTACTGAACTTGATGAAGAACAATTGGAATACATTACATCATCAGTTATTGAGTTTTTAGAGAAGTAAGATGAAAATCCTCGTCACCGGCGGCACCGGATATATAGGGTCCCATACTGTTGTTGAATTGCAGCAAGCCGGTTATGAGGTGGTGGTGGTTGATAACCTGATCAATTCCGAAAAGAGCGTCATCGATTCCATCGGAAAAATCACAGGGATAGCTCCTGATTTTGAGGAGATCGACCTGAGTGACCCGGCCATGACTGACAAACTTTTCGAAAATCATCCCGACATCAAGGCAGTCATTCACTTCGCAGCATTGAAAGCCGTTGGCGACTCTGTTAAGCGTCCGCTTGAATATTACCGGAATAATATTTTCAGCCTGGTGAACCTCCTGGAGGCCATGAAGAGATATGATATCAAACACTTCGTATTTTCTTCTTCCTGTACCGTTTACGGGCAAGCTGACGAACTTCCTGTGAAGGAAAGTACGCCCCGGAAGGATGCTGAATCACCTTACGGAAATACCAAAAAGATAGCTGAAGATATCCTGGAAAATGTAGTCCGGACAGGGTCACTGCAATGCATTGCCCTGAGGTATTTCAATCCCATCGGGGCGCATCCCAGTGCTGTCATTGGGGAACTCCCCATAGGGGTGCCCGACAACCTGGTACCATATATCACTCAAACTGCCATTGGCATACGTAAAAAGCTTATGGTATTTGGTAACGATTACAGCACAAAAGACGGCACTCCCATCAGGGATTACATCCATGTGCTTGACCTGGCACAAGCACATGTGGTAGCATTAAAACGAATGTTGGAAAATAAGCAGAGGTCTCCCTGGGAAATCTTCAACCTTGGAACAGGAAACGGGTTTACAGTACTGGAGGTGATCAACTCTTTTGAAAAGGTATCGGGCCAAAAGCTGAATTATGAAATCGTTGAAAGACGGGCCGGGGATATTGAAAAAGTATGGGCAGATACAGAGTATGCTAACCGGGAACTGGGATGGAAAGCCGTCAGGGACCTGGACGAGATGATGCGCTCAGCCTGGGATTGGGAGCTTGCCATGAAAGAACGAAACAAATAATACAAGATTATATGAAATCATTGCTCATCACCGGCGGCGCCGGGTTTATTGGTTCTCACCTGGTGAGATTCATGGTGAACAAATATCCGGAATACCGGATCATCAACCTCGATAAGCTCACATATGCGGGTAATCTGGAAAACCTTCGGGATGTTGAAGAAAAGAAAAACTACCTTTTCGTGAAAACCGATATCAATGATGCCGAAGCGGTAAAGAAGGTATTCGAAGAATTTGATATCAGCGGGCTAATACACCTTGCTGCCGAATCACATGTCGACAGGTCCATCACCAACCCAACAGAATTCATCTATACCAATATCGTGGGTACAGTAAACTTGTTAAATGCCGCACGCCATAAGTGGAAAGATGATATGGAAGATCATCTGTTCTATCATGTCTCGACAGATGAGGTTTATGGTTCGCTGGGCGACACCGGATTATTTACGGAAACCACTGCCTATGACCCACGCAGTCCTTATTCTGCCTCTAAAGCAAGCTCCGACCACCTGGTCAGGGCATATTTCCATACATTCAAGCTTCCTGTTGTAATCTCAAATTGTTCCAATAACTACGGGGGTTACCAGTTTCCGGAAAAACTTATTCCTTTGATGATCCACAACATCAGCAATAACAAACCTCTGCCTGTATATGGAAAGGGGCTGAACGTGAGGGATTGGCTCTATGTTGAGGACCATGCCACTGCCATTGATCTGATCTATCATAAGGGAGATCACGGGGAAACATACAATATTGGCGGTAACAATGAGTGGCGGAACATCGATCTTGTCAAACTACTCTGCAAGATCATGGATGAAAAGCTCGGCCGGGCTGCGGGCACATCCGAAAAACTGATCACTTACGTAACCGACCGTGCAGGTCATGACCTCCGCTATGCCATCGACTCCTCCAAACTACAGAATGACCTGGGCTGGGCGCCATCACTCCATTTCAACGAAGGTCTCGAAAAAACCGTCGACTGGTACCTGGCCAATGAGGAATGGCTCAATAATGTCACATCAGGTGATTATCAGAAATATTATGATAAAATGTACGAAGAAAGATGATTATCCTCTCCTTGAAACACTGAAACACTGAAATCACCCTACACCGGCATAGTGGCGCTGGAGGTAAGTATGTCGCGCTTCACTTTTTTTATTAGTCCCTGAAGTACGGCACCCGGGCCAACCTCTATGACTTCAGTCATCCCATCGGCAATCATATTCCTTGATATCTGGGTCCACCTGACCGGTGAAGTAAGTTGAGCAACGAGATTCTTTTTGATAATCTCATAATCGTTAACCGATTGCCCGGTTACATTCTGGTAGATCGGGCATATTCCCGTATTGAACTTCGTGGCATTGATGGCTTCTGCCAGTTCCTGCCCTGCCGGTTCCATAAAAGGAGAATGAAAAGCACCACCTACTTTTAGTGAGATCACTCTTTTGGCGCCTGCTTCTTCAAGCAGTTTGCATGCCTTCTCAACACCGGGTACGCTTCCGGAGATCACCAGCTGTCCCGGACTGTTGTAATTTGCCGGCACAACAATATCTTCAACATGCTTAAGGATATTTTCTACTTCATCATCTTCCATCCCAATCACAGCAGCCATGATAGATGGTTCTATTTCACAAGCCTTTTGCATGGCCATGGCTCTTTTCGACACCAGGCGCAGGCCATCTTCAAACAAAAGAGTTTTATTGGCAACAAGGGCAGAAAATTCGCCCAGCGAATGTCCGGCTACCATATCAGGCAGGAAATCATCGCCCAGCACCCTGGACAGGATCACTGAATGGAGAAAAATGGCCGGCTGGGTGACTTTCGTCTGTCTGAGATCTTCGTCTGTACCATCGAACATAAGGTCGGTAATCCTGAATTTCAGGATCGAATTCGCTTTTTCGAATAAATCCTTTGCCAAAGCAGAACCTTCATAAAGGTCTTTTCCCATGCCCGGATACTGGGCCCCCTGGCCCGGAAACACATAAGCTTTCATACTGTTTTCTTATAATCGTTACTAAATCCCTATAAACCGGATTTAAGGCGCAAAAATAGACATATTATTACAACTGGCAATTGTATTTAATAAATCAGCACACTAATTTTTGCTCTAGAGGATAGTAGTAGTTTTAGTTCCGGGATCAAGGACCATGGCTCATGGAAATTAAACCCTGTACCCTGTACCCTGCACCCTGCACCCGATTTAATGAAGATCCATCCCAAGCAGGTGAATGAACTCCGCCCTGGTTTCCTGCCGCTTAAATGCTCCTGTAAAATCTGAAGTTGTTGTTACTGAGTTTTGCTTTGCAACTCCCCGCATCACCATGCAAAGATGCTTGGCTTCGATCACGACTGCCACACCCAGGGGGTCCAGGGTATTCTGTATCGCATCTTTAATCTGCGTAGTAAGGCGTTCCTGCACCTGCAAACGGCGGCTATAAGCTTCCACTACCCTTGCAATCTTGCTAAGCCCGGTGATATAACCATTGGGTATGTATGCGACGTGTGCCTTTCCAATAAATGGGATCAAATGGTGTTCACACAACGAAAAAATATCAATATCCTTCACAATCACCATCTCGCGGTAATCCTCCTTGAACTTGGCTGAATTAAGGATATCCACAGGGTCCACATCATTGCCGTGCGTAAAATACTGCATAGCCTTGGCAACACGCTCCGGAGTGTTGATCAGGCCTTCCCTTCCCACATCTTCCCCTATCAGTTTCAGGATTTCGGTATAATGGCCTTTCAGCTTTTCAATCTTTTCCTGATCAAATCTGTCTATCTTTTCGTAATCCAACAATTTATCCATATTGCTCATAATGTATTACTTCTTCAAGATTATTGATCGATTTAGTTATTTAATGTATCATCCTTTTGCATGAACTCAGAGTTCACCCTCAGCAGAGCAATGACCTCAATGCTCGTAAAGATCACATAAAGTATAAAAAAGGTGATGATAAAAGCCCTGGCATCCTCCCTGTTCAGAAGAGCATATGTGACCATAGCCGTCATATAGGCCAACAACTTTAACAGTGTTGTCAGCATGAATATATATAAAAATCTTGCGGGGCGTTTCTCAATGGCCTTCACCATAAAATGAAAGATGATCAGGGTTACCAGCAGGAAAAAGACGATCAGAAAGGGAAATGCAGGAGTATAATAAGTTGCAGGGGCATAAACAAAAATCAGAAATGCTGCGGCTGCCACAAGCAGTGTGGCAATTACCAGTGTTTTTATAAACCTGAGAATGGTTCTTTTATAATTCATTTTCGGATAAAGTCTTTGATCACAGTATAAATTGCCAGGAATACTCCCAGAATTGACAGTATGAGCGTAAATACAGGAAATTGCCATTCCACCCATTTGTCCAGCTCCCGTCCTCCAAAGACCCCTGCCAGGATGATCACCAGCATCTGGAATGCAATAGAAGAATACCTTCCGTACGCTTTAAGCGTTTTTTTCTCTTTCTTTAAGGGTTGTTGTTCCATCAAGGGCAGTTTTGTCCACCCTGGCACCTGATTCACTCATGTTACAAGTACCTGAGAATCGGGCACCCGGCTCAATAGACAGTTTACTGGTAGTAATCTCTCCTGAAAGTTTGGCCGTTGCCTTCAGCGTTAATAATTCAGCCACAATAAGCTGTGCCTTTACCTGGCCGGAAACGTCAGCATTTCTGCAATTAACTTCTCCTTCCACATGACCTGTCTGGCCAATCACTATCTTTCCTTTTGAATGAATTGATCCGATTAGCGTACCGTCGATCCGGAAATCACCATTCGATTGGATGTCGCCTTTGATCGTTGTTCCGGCACCAAGCATGTTCACCGATTGTGTGTCGCCATTAATAGTCTTTGCCATTTTCTTAAATCTTTTAGTATGAAGGTTAATCATTGAGATAATTGATCTCAAAAAACCTTTTGTATAAGTCTACATCTTTATCCCTATAAAAGATGGGGTAGTTCTTCATTGAAATAACTGTTTCGGTATAGTTCCCGGTACCCAGTTCTCCAAATACATAGGAGTCGCCATGAATATTATTGTAATATCCAAGGGCCTCGTCAGCATTCTCAAAGTTCCCAACAGTTATCATATATCTTATATTATCCAGCAATACGCTGTTGATGGTCAGTTCTTTTAAGCTGTAATACTTTATGTTATGATCAGAAATTCTCACTTTCATTGCACTTAGCTTTATCGACTTTCGTTTTACAACCAGCAGATAGAGGTGGGTGCTGTTGGGATCGTATGTATATGGTGACTCAAAAGCAGGTTCCTGTTCAGTTTCTGTACTTATTCCCACTTCAAGATCGGGTCGGTCCTTTGCGATATAATTCAGAAGGTCCTGGGCCATGGGGCTCACTTCACTGCCTGGGTAGTTTTTAATAATGTTTTTCAGGACAACAGCAAGCGAATCCACAACATCTATTTTACCCACAGATAAGGCTTTCAGATACAAAAACTTTGGTATCAGGGTGGCAGTATCACCATATAATCTCACTGCCTGATCGCTGTTTCCGATAACCGTGAAATACTGGCCTTTCTCAAAGGCTTTATAAGTTCTGGAGTACAGTTCCGTCAGCTCAGATTCTTTGGCCTGCATGTTTTTAAAGTAGTCAGGATCTAAAATGATCATTGCATAATCGCTATCAGGATAATCGTTGATAATCAAATTTTTATAATACTCTGCCCGGCTGAGATCGTTAATATCAAGGTTGAGCCTGTACAATTGGTAGTAAGCACTTAATTTGTTGGTATCGTTTGGATAGCGTTCAAGCAGGCTTTCATAAGATTCGATCGACTTTAAAGGATTGTTAAGCCCTTCAGCATAGATCAGCCCTAGATTGTAGAAGGCTTCGGAAATAGCTTTATCAGATTTTGCCAGAGCTTCCTCTGAGAACGGAATATCTTTCAGGTAAAATTCCCTGTTATGCGGATCCAGAGCTTTGATCCCAAGAGTATCACCGGATTTCGCCAGGCTGTCCAATATTTCATCAGGGATCTCTTCGGGTTCAAAAGATATCAGCTGCTTATCCTTGAGCCGCCATAAGTCTTCGAGCTTTCTGTTGCCCCATTTCCGGATGAACTCAGAATACCCATTGCTTAAGGTATTGGTATTATAAAAATACCATTTAGCCCCTCCTATCGGCTGGCCTGTTGCAAAGCCGCCCGATCCCTGATCAAAGGAAGCCAGGCTCTGTTCCAATTGTTCCGCATCAATCTGTCTCTGTTCTTCTTCCATCAAATCTGTGATGATACGGTCGATAATAGCCATACGTTCCGGCTCCGGCATAAAAGCAAGCATCTGCAGACTGTCTTGAAAATCGATCACCTGAAGGTTTGCCACCAGCTCTGACAACTTGGCGGCTTTGTTCCTTATCTCCTCATAATTGGGATAATCCTGCGGAAGGAAGGTTACTGCGGTATCATAATATGCCTGTGATAATTCATATTCGGGTACTGCAAAATAAATATCGGCCAGCTCAAGTGCCGAAGTAGATTTCTGGTAATCGTTTGCAACACTTCTTGCTACAGAGAGCCGAAGGTGTTGGATACCCAGGCTATCGTTATTGTCTTTAAAAGCTACTTCCGCCAGGGCATAATAGATCTGGTCAAGATAATCCTTGTTCTTATCATCACGAAGCATCCTGCTAAGGTATTTGATGATGGTCCTGCTGTCACCATTGTCGGCTTCATATGCACGGGCCATATTAATCTTTGCCTGAAAAGCCATATCATATGGCGGATTCCGCCTGATCACCTCGGCATAAAGCTGGGATGCCTCATCAAGGTTATCATCCATCTGAAATATCTGTGCCAGAATAAACTTTGCCCTGGTCTTCAGGTCTTTCTTCCCTGCTGAAGCAATGCCATCATAGAGATAGTCGATGGCGTTAGTATATTTCCCCTGTTTAATAAAGTGATCAGCATGTACCAGGGGGAAGTCACGATAAACCTCTGCAGTGATCTTATTCCCTCCCTCGTTCATATCCGTTTCGATCAGGTTCAGCAAGGGCTCCGACTTTTCAAATTGCTCCATTTCAATATATGTCCTGGCAAGCCAGAGCATGGCGTTATATTTGATCGGATTATCTTCATATTCGCGCATGATAAAGCTGAACGAACGTCTTGCACTGTAAAAATCCTGCTTGTAAAAGTATGCTTTCCCGATCAGCAGATAGGCATCATCGATCCACTTGACGTATTCTTTTCCACCAAAACGCATGGAGTGCTTAAGGATCGTCTTGGAACCTTTTTCAATGGATCTGTCGAGCAGGGGCGTTACCGTTTTTGCATCCGTCGCCGAGCCATAATTAAACATGGGCAGGATCATATTGTAGTTATCCCTGATCCCTGAATGCAAATCCTTTTCCGCCTCTATCAATGCTTCTTTACCATTCCAGTAAACATTGTAATGGGAAGTGAGGTTATGGTAGATCCTCCTGGTAAAACTGTTCTTCTTGGTAGAACAGGACGCCATCACCAGCAACATACCCCAAAGCAGGGTCAGCCCCAAAAAACGATATGCCTTACTCTTATTCAAGATATATGGGAATATTTATGACTGATTAACTGTTTTTTTTAATAATTATTATTAGATAGCTACAAATATAGGGAAAGAATCGAGTCAATCGGAATCGAAGGTTCAAATAGTGAAGCTATAAAGCCCGCAGATATGGAAAGGCCAAATGTGCTGACATTAAAAATAATACCCTGTATCGACGTGCACGTATTTTTCCGATATTTGCAAAGCTGCAAAGAAGATAACGGATGGCCAGAAAAAAGAAAAGTGACCGGAAATGGTATAGCAAACTGCGCGACAAGTACCGCCTGGTGATCATGAACAATGAAACCTATGAGGAACGTTTGTCGTTCCGTCTCTCCCGCCTCAATGTTTTTTTGCTCATTATTTCGATGTCGATCATCCTCATCACGCTGACCATTTTTATTATTGCCTTTACGCCCATCAGGGAATATATCCCCGGTTATCTGGATGTGAATATACCCGGAAAGCTATACCGGCTTGAACAACGAGCCGATTCTCTTGAGCGCTCCCTCCATGCCAAGGATATTTATCTGCAGAATATCAGGAACATCATCGAAGGCAGGGAAATTGTTGATTCTATCGAACCTGTGAGGGATGCCAATATTGATTATGACAGCATCACTATTGAATCCTCTCCTGAGGATTCTATGCTTCGGGCTGAATATGATGCCCGCACAAAGTATAACCTCTTTATTTACGAATCAGAAGACCTTTACGACGGGGCATTGCATTTAAGTGATATCGTATTTTTTACCCCGGTAGAGGGGATCATCATCAACAAATTCAACCTTGCCGAAAAACATTATGGTATCGATATTGCAACCAGCAAAGAATCCATTATAAAATCGGTACTGGATGGCACCGTCATATTTTCCGACTGGACAACAGAAACCGGCTATACCATTGCTATTCAACACAGCGGAAATTTCATATCCATTTACAAGCACAATTCAATGCTTTTCGAGAGTACCGGAAGTTTTGTCAAGGCAGGAGAACCTATTGCGGTTAGCGGTGATTCCGGCGATCTCTCTTCCGGACCTCATCTCCATTTCGAACTCTGGCATAATGGCACACCTGCTGACCCGGAGGAATATATTACCTTCTAGCAATATGAAAATGATTAAGAAGCGGATCGCAATATTAGGATCAACGGGCTCAATCGGTTTACAGGCGCTCGATATTGTACGAAGTCATCCCGACCAATTTGTAATTGAAGCCCTCACCGCCGGGAACAATACAAAAGAACTTATCAGGCAAGCCAGGGAATTCCTTCCCAACATGGTTGTCATTGCAAATGATGATCATTATAAAGACATTTCAAGCGCCTTGTCAGATTTCAATATCAAAGTTTTTTCGGGCCAGGAATCGGTAGCCCAGATTGTCGAATCAGGAGAAATCGATATAGTATTGAATGCCATCGTGGGTTTTGCCGGATTTGAACCAACCATCAGCGCACTAAAAGCCGGCAAAGCCATCGCCCTGGCCAATAAAGAATCTATTGTAGCAGGGGGTGAACTGGTAAACAGGCTTGCCGGGGAAAACCACAGCTTCATTATCCCTGTCGACTCTGAACATTCTGCCATCTTTCAATGTTTAGCAGGAGAATCTGCTGATACCGTTGAAAAAATTTTCCTTACAGCCTCTGGTGGGCCATTCAGGGGAAAAGATATACATACACTCTCAAATGTTAAGCCGGAAGAAGCACTTAAGCATCCTAATTGGGAGATGGGGGACAAAATCAGCATTGATTCGGCAAGCATGATGAACAAAGGCCTGGAGGTAATCGAGGCTAAATGGCTCTTTGGACTTGAACCTGAGCAGATAGAGGTGGTCATACACCCCCAGTCGGTGATTCATTCCATGGTTCAGTTCCATGATGGCTCGGTTAAAGCACAGCTGGGCCGTCCCGATATGCGACTGCCCATCCTGTATGCCCTGTCATACCCTGATCGCCTGCCCGATGAATACAAGCGGTTCAGCATCACCGATTATCCCATGCTTAGTTTTGAAACCCCGGATATAAAAAAATTTCGTAATCTTGCACTCGCTTTTGAAGCCATGAAGGCAGGCGGGAACATCCCCTGTGCCATGAATGCAGCCAATGAGATCGCTGTCGGAGCTTTTCTGGAGAAAAAGATCGGGTTTCTGCAAATGCCTGACATCATTGAAAGGTGTATGAACAAAATCACAAGCATTGCACAACCCGAATTTGACGACTACCTTGAGACCGACAGGGAAGCAAGGGCAATGACCCTTAATTTTATCAGGAATAACAATGGAAATACTCATTAAGATATTACAACTTTTGCTCAGCTTATCCATCCTTGTGATCTTTCATGAGATGGGTCATTTCCTGGCTGCAAAGATGTTTCGTACCAGGGTCGAAAAATTCTATCTCTTCTTCAACCCCTGGTTTTCAATCTTCAAATTCAAGTTAAAAGGAACTGAATACGGGCTTGGATGGTTGCCGCTTGGCGGATATGTGAAGATCAGCGGGATGATCGATGAATCAATGGATAAGGAAGCGATGAAAAAGCCCCCGCAACCTTATGAGTTCCGCTCCAAGCCGGCCTGGCAGCGTCTTATCATCATGCTTGGGGGCGTGATCGTGAATGTGATCCTTGCCATGGTGATCTATGTGTTCATGCTTTATACCTGGGGGGAAAGTTATTTACCTACCTCCGAAGCAAATAAATATGGCATCGCCGTGGATTCCATGGGTGCTGAAATGGGGCTTAAAGACGGTGACAAGATTCTCTCTATAGATGGCAAAATAGTAGATGATTTTTATAAGGTCCCCATCACCCTGATCCTTGACGAAGCGGATTACATTCTGGTCGAGCGCGATAGCATGATCATGAATGTGAAGATACCCGATGGTGCTATCGGTAAACTCATAAAGCATAAAAGCCCTGACTTTATTGCTGTCAGGTTTCCATATGTGGTAGAAAAGTTTGCAGAGAATTCCCCGGCCGAAGCTGCTGGTATGCGGGTTGGCGACAAACTCATTGCACTGAATGGTGAATCCCTGCTATATTTTCATGAATACATCCGGGAAGTCCCGAAACTGAAAGGTGAAGATATCGGCATTGTATGCTTGAGGGATGCCGACACCGTGCTTATCACATTCCATGTTCCGGAAGAAGGCGTGATCGGAGTTTATCGTGTTTCGCCTAAAGAATTCTTTGCTTTCAACAACAGGGATTTTTCCTTTGTAGAAGCCATTCCTGCAGGAATCGTTAAGGGATACAGAGGAATCGGTGACTACCTGAAACAGTTACGTCTCTTATTCTCCCCTGAGGTTAAAGCCTATGAATCTGTTGGGGGTTTCATTACCATTGGCAGCATCTTTCCGGCCGAATGGGACTGGGAACGTTTCTGGCGGCTGACCGCATTCCTGTCAATCATGCTGGCCATCCTCAATGTGCTTCCGATCCCGGCTCTCGATGGGGGTCATGTCATGTTCCTGCTGTACGAGATCATCGCTCGCAGAAAACCCAGCGATAAATTCATGGAGTATGCACAGATAGTGGGAATGATCCTGATCTTTGCCTTGCTCATCTATGCCAA
>JAGLYE010000290.1 GCA_023132505.1 Bacteroidales bacterium
GTCAATGAGTTATTCATGATCTCAGAAAAGCCCAGGGCAGCCAGGAAATCAGACAGGCTGTTTTGCAGCTTGTCAGGATCAGGCATTGGGTGATGTGCCAGCGATGAGCGTATGCCATGGGGAAAAGCTACATTATTATATCCATAAATGCGCAGGATTTCCTCAATAATATCTGCCTCACGGCGAACATCGTAACGATAGGTTGGAACCTGCACGGTGAATGCATCTCCATCCCTGGCTGTTATTACGATATCGAGATCGGATAGAATATTGTCGACAAGCTCTTGTTGGATATCCTGGCCGATCAGCCTGTTGATGTGGCTGTATTTTACTTCCGTGCTCCAGCCTTCGACAGGCTTAGGATATATATCCTCCACTTCTGAGGAGACCTTCCCACCGGCCAGCTCAGTGATCAGCAGGGCAGCCCTTTTCATGGCGTATAGGGTTATGTTGATGTCGGCCCCGCGTTCAAACCTGAATGAAGCATCTGTCGACAGTCCATGATGTTTGGCTGTTTTTCGGATGGTGGCGGGGTCGAAGTGGGCACTTTCAAGGAAGATGTCAGTTGTTTTATCGCTTACTCCGGATCTGTCGCCGCCAAACACACCGGCTATGCACATACCTGATTTTGCATTGCAGATCATCAGGTCGTCGGGGGTGAGGGTTCGTTCCACTTCATCAAGCGTATTAAATTTCTCACCCTGCCGGGCTTTTCGTACAACCACTTTCCCTCCATCTATGGCAGTGGTATCATAAGCATGCAATGGCTGACCGGTTTCCATCAGGACAAAGTTGGTAATATCAACTATGTTGTTGATTGGCCGTATGCCAACAGCATTCAGCAGGTCCTGCATCCATGCAGGGGATGCTTTTACCTCCACCTCGGAGATAGTCACCCCACTGAAGCGAGGGCAGGCATTTAGATCTTCTATGATCAACGGAAATTCAGCTTTTTTACCCGGGGCTGTGAAATCATCTACTGAGGGGATGTTTAACTTTTTGCTGCCTTTGCCTTGCCGGCTGTTGATAACGGCCATCACATCCCTGGCTGTGCCAATATGGCCGGTTGCATCGGTACGGTTTGGGGTCAGTCCGATCTCAAAGACGTGATCTTCGGCAATTTCGAAGTATTCTTTAGCCGGTGTACCGGGAACGGCTGATTCATCCAATATCATGATCCCTTCATGGGAGGAGCCCAGGCCGATCTCATCCTCAGCACAGATCATGCCCTCAGATAGCTCTCCGCGTATCTTAGCTTTTTTGATCTCAAATGGTTCCTCTCCTGTAAAAAGCCTTGTACCGGCTATGGCAACGACAACTTTCTGGCCAGCAGCAACGTTGGGTGCGCCACAAACGATCGGCAGGAACTTTTCCTCACCAATATTCACAGTTGTAAGGCTGAGTTTATCGGCATTGGGATGCTTGCCACAGCTCATGACCTCGCCGATAACAATCCCTTCGAGGCCGCCTTTCACCGACTGGAACTTTTCTATGCCTTCAACCTCAAGTCCGCTATTGGTAAGCATCTCGCCAAGTTCCTCCACATCCATGTCGATATCGATATATCGCTTTAGCCAATTGTAAGATATTTTCATTCTGATGAATTTTTGCCGTAAATATCTGCTTAGGTAATTTTCGGCTATATGCTTTTCATATAGCAATTGTACCATCCCCTAAAACAAACGGTAAAGGTAATTATTTTCCGTTTTCTAACTGATAGAACCCCAATCAGGTTGGTATTTATTCAGGGCTTGCAGGTTTTGGCTCAGGATCTTGTTTTCCGGCTTGTTGAGCAAGGGATCCTCTTCCAGTATTTCTTTCGCCAGGTTCCGTGCATATTTAAGGATCTTCTCATCGCGCAGGAGGTTGGCGATCTTCAGATCGACAATGCCACTTTGCTGTGTGCCGGCCATGTCGCCCGGGCCACGCAGTTTCAGGTCGATTTCGGCAATCAGGAAGCCGTCGGTAGTATCTGTCATGGTCTTAATGCGGATGCGTGCTTCCTCAGAAAGCTTGTTGCCCGACATCAGGATGCAATACGACTGATCAGAGTCCCTGCCAACACGGCCGCGAAGTTGATGTAGTTGTGAAAGCCCAAAGCGCTCGGCATTTTCGATCACCATCACAGAAGCGTTAGGAATATCTACCCCAACTTCTATTACGGTGGTTGCTACCATGATCTTGGTCTCCCCCTTGATAAAGCGTTGCATCTCGTAGTCTTTGGCCTGCTGCTTCAACTTACCATGCACAATGCTGATAGGGTAGTCGGGTAGGGGAAAAGCACGGCTGATGCTCTCATACCCGTCCATCAGGTCTTTGAGGTCCAGTTTCTCTGATTCATGGATGAGGGGATATACTACGTAAACCTGTCTTCCCTGAGCAATCTGTT
>JAGLYE010000291.1 GCA_023132505.1 Bacteroidales bacterium
AGGCCATCTTCGGTCATGATCCAGGTATTTCCGGCAAGCCTTCTTGGGCTGTACCTTCCCCAGTTGAGGATTTCTTCCATGCTCTTATCAATACTCACATACTTGCCAACAGGAATATAAAGCCTGAGACGGATATGCTGGGCTTGCCAGTTACCACGTTCTCCCATGGTAAAATAGGGATCCAAAATAAGATTACTGCCTTGCTGATTATAGTACCATTGAGCTTCAGAGGCATTATCCCTGGCTGCATTTGATGTCCTTCCCCTTGCAGTAGTGAATTGGGTGAGTGAATAGTATCCATCCTTGCTCTTTGATAAATCCAGTTCAATCTGCTCATAAAACTTACCTTCCTCAGTAACAACCAGGTGAATTTCGTCAGCCTGTATGTAGTCATAAGAATTATACAGCAGCTCATCAAGGTATTCATCATTTACTGTCAGAAACAATGTATCGTTTACAGGTTGTGTGATTTCCAGAGGATTGTTAACTGTGGCCTGATGGCGGTAATCCCTGGCAACCCTGAAAGCAAAGAATAAGGTAATGATAAGCCCGATGACCCATATATTCAAAGCAGTAATCCCAACATACCGGATCCTTTCAATTCCGAAGATCATCCTGAATGCGTTGTAGATTAGCATCACCAATGGAATACCAATGAATAAGATCAATCCGATCTTAAGAATGGCCAGGCCGCCTGTGGAAATTGGAAGTAATCCAAAGAAATCGGTCAGGGGCAGCATAATTGCTTCATTATTGTCAACAATCACAGGCCCACCCCAGCCAAAGAGTGCGAAAAGAAATACCAGTACAAGCCCTATTCCTGTGAGCAGCAGGACAATGCCAACAATTATCAGTATGATCTTGAAAAATACTTTCAGAATGGTTAAGAATACACCTAATAATTGCTCGAAAATATTTTCATCCCGGCTATTTTTTTTTTCAACAGTCTTCTTTGCCTGGTTTGTCAGGTCATTGATCTTATCCTTGAGGTGGGACACTTCTTCCTTAATCGATTTCTCAATATTGGAGATATTGACTTTTTCTCCCTTCATTTGCAGCTTTTCGGCCGTAGAACTGGCTTCCGGCATGGCGATCCACAGTACAAGGTAAACCAGGGCACCTGAGAGCCAGAATATGGTAAAGATGGCAAATGCCAGCCTGACCCAGAGCATATCTATGTTCAGATATGCTGCCAGGCCTGATGCCACACCGCCAATTACCTTATGGTCAGGATCCCTGTACAACCTTTTCGGTCCACGGATATCCCCGGCGGCGGGAGGTGCTTCTTCTTCTCCTTCTCCTTCGGCTTCTGAGTCAAATTGAACCGGATCCCCCATCAGGGAAATTACATCCGCCACGTCATCAATGCTAATGACCTGTTTCGCATCTGATATCTTCTCCTGCAGCAATTCTGCTATCCTTCCTTCAATGTCTGAAATGATCTCATCCTTACCATGTGTTTTATAAAAATGACTTTTTAAGGTATCAAGGTAAGCATTCAGCTTATCGTAAGCATCCTCATCAATGTGGAAGATGATACCGCTAATGTTAATTGTGAGTGTTTTTTTCATCTTATGTCGATTTCCTGTGGTTTCTAACTTGCTTTTTTTACTGTGATCTTGTTTACTGCCTTGACCAGATCCTGCCAGTTGACATTCAGGTCGTTCAAAACCTTGATGCCTATTTCAGTCATGGTATAATATTTACGTGGCGGGCCCGATTTCGATTCCTCCCACCTGTATTTAAGCAGTCCCTCATTCTTGAGCCTTGTAAGAAGGGGATATAATGTGCCTTCAACAACGATCAGTTTCGCTATTTTGAGTTTTTCAAGGATGTCGGAGGCGTAGGCATCCTTCTCTGCGATAATGGAAAGAATACATAATTCCAGTACCCCTTTCCGCATCTGTGCTTTTGTTTTTTCCAAATTCATGCTGCAAACATACAACACTTTTTAGTACTATGCAATACAAAGTACCAAATATTTTTAAATAGTATTTAATACATACTACTATATAAATTTATAACCATGAGTGGGACAGTGCTTTAAGACATTGTTTGGAATGGTTATAAATTGGGTACAGGGTGCAGGGTACAGGGGACAGGGGAATTGATTGTCGATTCTGTATTCTGTATGTAAAATTTGAAATGTGATGTTGATTGTTCCCCGGGCGTGGGAGCCGGTCAGAACGGCGGGCCGGCGATGGTGGGAATGTCCTTATCCGGACGGGACAGGAGGAATGGCCCGGACGAAAAGATAAGGGCAGGGCGGGTAGAAGCTTCGTTACGACTAGATTTTTGCTTACTTTTTATCATGGAAAAGTAAGAAAGAAGAAAGGTCAAATTCTGCGCCAATACCTGGCCGTGAGGCCCGCGGGTGGTCCTACG
>JAGLYE010000292.1 GCA_023132505.1 Bacteroidales bacterium
AGGTCATTGGCAGTAATACCCTCCTCAATAAGTTTCAGGCTATGGGCATTATGGCAGTCGTTACATTTAATATCTGTCATATACATCTTGCTATGCGTAAAAGATGCAAAGACATAATCCTCTTCCAGTATCTGCCCGTCAGGGAAGTAATAAGGTTCCACAAGAAGGGTGGGATACATATAATCAAGCAGGTCGTTATAATAACCCGTAAAATCGCTGAATACACTACGGCGGGCATGGCAACGGGCGCAACGATCGACATAAGTGCGGTTGTCAAGCTCACGTGTTTGAACCAATAATCCTGCGCTCTCATCTGCCAGGCGTGCCATCTCAGGCAGTTTAGCCCATTTAATATGCAACGAGCCTGCACCATGGCATGCTTCACAATTCACATTGATATCGCTCCATGTGGTATGAAATGTGTCAGCTTTAAAATCATAGGCTTTCAGCAGGTTTGTAGAATGACAATCCGCACACATTCCGTTCCAGTTCTGTGCCTGGTTGGTCCAATAGAGCCAGTTCATATGATCGATATGCTCACCACTGTACACAGTATCTACCATATGATACCATTCATTCTTATCAGTATCCCAGGTAAGGGGAAGGCATTGCATACGCCCGCCTTCAAAGGGTATAAGGTATTGCTGCAGCGGCCTGTAGCCAAAAGTATGTGTGATCTCAAATTCGCCCATCTTTCCGTCAGGACCAGATGTCCAGACAAAGAAACGCTCATTCTTTTTATAAAACCTGTGTATCTCCCCATCAAATTCAAAAGTCGCATCATTGAAATCACCAAGCACAGTTTCATCTGTTGCAAGGGCCATGGCCAGGTCATGATCGGAACCTTTCCATAGGTCATATTCTATTTGATGACACTCTATACATGACTCTCCACCGGTATAATATGGCAGGCTATACAGATTCGATGGGGTATTCAATGCAGGAAAGTGATTGAGGATGAGATAAAGCGGAAAAGCAATAGCAATGAGGATTACCGACACCAGGCCGGTATTCTGCCAGATGTTTCTCTTATCCTTATTTAAATGATCGCTCATGCGTATGTGAGTTGCGATTTTTGAAAACTGTTTCTTTTGTTTGGGTTCTTTAAATCTGCTTTGACCAGCCCCCCTTCAATCACAAGTGGAAAAAAGTCCAGTGGCCGTGGTGCCGGCGGATTGGAAACTTCACCATTCCGCAAAAAGGAAGATGCATGGCAGGGACAGTCAAATTCGCCGCTATCCTTGTTCCATGTGACAGCACAACCAAGGTGTGTACACTTCAACGACAGGGCAATCAAGCCCCCGTCATCCATCCGGACCAGGTAAAGGCGGTCACTCCTGAAAGGTGTAACTGAACCCTTTGCAAAATCATCAAGGCTTCCGAGCACTTTCAGTTCCTGAAGCTTACGGTCACCGGATTTTCTCCCGCCCGAGGTGAGAAAGGCAAGTATCACTGAGGCTATTTCCAGCAGGGAGATCGAGATCAGGGCGATCCAGAGGATCCTGATGAAATTGCGGCGTGTTGTCTTCCCTGAACTGTTATTCATATTTTCTTTTTCCCTTGTCATTATTATCAATGCATCTGGTTTACCACTCTAATGCCATCCCTTCCCCCCTGAAGAATATACCCGTAAACATGAGTACGAGATATGCTACGATAAGAAAGGTAAATATCCATAATTGTACATCTGTCCGGCCTGCATGAAATCTTCTTTTAACAAACATTCCCAGTGCAAACAGAAATATTCCCCATATCAGAAGTGGGATGATCCCATTGCTGATAATCTCCGGAAGGGTGGGCAGCCATCCCGTGAAATCGATCAGAAAGTCCCCACATAAAACTGCGGCACTTGTAAGGATAAAAGATGTTATTGCTGCTGTAATAACAATCTTCCTGCCTTTTAATGAATAGAACCACACGCCAGGGCTTCGTTTTTCGGGCTTCATATAGGGAAAGCTGAATAGCCATATTGCAACAATAAATGGTATTACAAATACGGCAATGCTGGGATGAAAATGAAGCAATAATTCCTGCACGCCTGAAAAGTACCATGGTGCTTTTACCGGGTTGGGACTGAATGCGGGATCTGCCCTTTCCAGCAGTGGCGCATTGATGAATACACTTAATAAAAGTATAAATGCCATCAATGCTAATCCGATAGCAACTTCCCTTTCGAGCAAATTTGGTATGGAAGGAAGCATTTTATTCCCTTCCTTGCTTTTTAAGGCAGGCACGATCACACCCCCGGCCATGCGTACTTTCCAGAAATGGAACACAAGCAATATTATCATTATCAAAGGCAAAACGCCGGTATGCAGGTTATAAAAGATAAGCAAGGTAG
>JAGLYE010000293.1 GCA_023132505.1 Bacteroidales bacterium
CAACCTTATTAGGGTTGGCAACCCTTTTTGGTTTTCAACCTTTTTGCCTTAAATTTGTTACTGATATAGCAACAATAATATCATGCCAGCAGAGAAAACAAAAATGCAAGGAGTAAGCCTGACGAAAGAAGATATCCTAAACGACTACAGGATAGCCAATGAGAGCAGGCAGGCCAGCATCCTCGGCCGCCGGGAAGTACTTTCGGGAAAAGCAAAATTCGGGATATTCGGTGATGGCAAGGAAGTGCCACAGCTTGCCATGGCCAAAGCCTTCAGAGACGGTGACTGGCGATCAGGTTATTACCGCGACCAGACATTCATGCTGGCAACAGGCATGATGAACCTGGAAGAACTTTTCTCGCAGCTGTATGGCGATACTGATGAGGCTGCCAACCCCGGTACAGGCGGACGAATGATGAACAATCATTTTGCCACGCAATGCCTGGATGATCAAGGTGAATGGCTTGACCTTACCAAACGAAAGAATTCCTCGGCCGACATCTCCCCCACTGCCGGACAAATGCCGCGCCTGCTGGGATTGGCAATGGCATCCAAACATTATCGCTTGAATAAAGGGCTGAAGAATTTCAAGAAATTCTCCAATAAGGGCAATGAGGTTGCCTTTGGCACCATTGGAGATGCCAGTACCTCGGAAGGCGTGTTTTGGGAAACCATTAATGCAGCCGGGGTCATGCAGATACCCCTCGCTATATCTATATGGGATGACGGCTGGGGGATTTCTGTTCCACGGGAATACCAGACGACCAAAGGCAGCATTTCAGAGGTACTCAAAGGTTTCGAGCAAACAAAGGACAGCCCCGGTTATCTTATTTATAAGGTGAAAGGATGGGATTATCCGGCACTATGCGATACATACCAAAAGGGTATCGAATTGTGCCGGAATGATCATGTTCCCGTCATTTTCCATGTTGAAGAACTTACCCAGCCACAGGGCCATTCTACATCCGGCTCTCATGAAAGGTACAAGAGCACAGAAAGGCTGAAATGGGAAGCTGAGCATGATTGCATTGCAAGGATGCGTGAATGGATTCTGAAGGAGGGATATGCTGATGCAGAAACCCTCGATAATATCGAGAAAGAAGCGGCAAAGCGGGCAAGAGAAGCAAAAAAGGCAGCCTGGACAAAGTTCCGGCAACCTCTTCTTGAAAAACGGGATGATTTCCTGCGCATGGTCGACATCAGCACATGTAATTGTGCCAAAACCAGTCGCATTAATGCTATCAAAGAGGAGCTGGCCATGGTTGGTGAACCCATCTGGAAGGACATCATGTCGTCAGGCAAAAAGATATTAAGGCTGATCTGCGATTCATGCAGCGATCCGCAGAACTCATTGAAAAAGAATGTCATGAGCTGGCGCGATGATGCTGCCATAGAAAATCATGAAGCCTATAATGCACATCTCTGGAGCGAATCGGAGCAATCGGCACTCAAAGTAGCTGAAGTTCTTCCCGAATATGCTGATGATGCACCTTCCATCCCGGGAAGGGAAATACTGAAAATGAACTTCGACCATATCTTTGAAAATAACCCGCTGGTATGCGCATTTGGGGAAGATGTAGGAAAGATCGGTGGTGTGAACCAGACCATGGAAGGCCTTCAGGAAAAATATGGTGATTTGCGCATTTTCGATACCGGGATCCGTGAGGCCACCATCCTGGGACAGGGACTTGGTATGGCTATGAGGGGGCTTCGCCCGATGGCAGAGATACAATATTTTGATTATCTCATGTATGGCCTGCAAGTGTTGAGTGACGACCTTGCCACTATCCGCTACAGGACCAAGGGACGGCAAAAGGCTCCACTCATCATCAGTACAAGAGGCCATCGGTTGGAGGGGATCTGGCATTCGGGTTCCCCGCTCTCAATGGTAATAAATTCGATCAGGGGTGTGCATGTGCTTGTGCCACGCAACCTTACGCAGGCAGCAGGGTTCTATAATACCATGCTGGCCTCGGATGAGCCGGCACTTATCATCGAACCACTGAATGCTTATCGCTTAAGGGAGAAACTGCCTTCAAACCTCGGGGAGTTTAAAATAGCGGTTGGAAAACCGGAAATTCTGAATACAGGTGCAGACCTCACCCTGGTAACCTATGGGGCATGTGTAAAAATCGCTGAAGATGCTGTGGCACAGTTAAAGGGTTTCGAAATTGATGTGGAACTGATAGATGTTCAAAGCCTCCTGCCTTTTGATATAAATCATGTTATTTTAAACTCAATTAAGAAAACCAATAAAGTACTTTTCTTTGATGAGGATGTGCCAGGCGGGGCAACTGCTTACATGATGCAAAAGGTT
>JAGLYE010000294.1 GCA_023132505.1 Bacteroidales bacterium
ATCTTCTCAAGGTCATGAAGGGTGTATTTATGATGATCCATGAAATCCATCACATGCAACTCATGGCACATGTTCCGGAGATGCTCCTGCAGGGGATATGAATTGGCAACACCCGAAAACAGCAATATCGTATTGTACCTGGCTTTCAGCAGGCCTTCGTTTTTTTTGCAGATCGGTACAGGCTTTTCATATTTAATGCGGGAAAACAATAATTGCTGGTGGATCTTGGGCTTGATCAGTGCTGTTAACCTTCTTCGCGTGATGGGGGAAAGCACCACCGGAGTCTTCGTAATAATAATAATATCAGCCCTCTTTGATGCCGACCTGAATTCACGCAGGCTTCCTGCAGGGAATGGATAATCGTTTATGTACAGCTTATGAAAATCAGTGAGAAGGATAGAAAATCCGGGTTTTACATAGCGGTGCTGATAGGCATCATCGAGCAAGACAGTATCAAGGTCGGGAAAGTATTTCAGGAGTTCCTTTATCCCTTTTCTTCTCCTTTCGTGTACAGCTACCTCAATATTATTAAACTTCGTTTTGTATTGTAATGGCTCATCACCGATTTCTTCAAAGGTAGATCCTTTGCTCGCCAGCACAAAGCCCTTCGTTTGGCGTTTATATCCCCGGCTGAGGGTAGCTATCTTCCTATCATTGCTCAATAGCCTGATCAGATATTCAACAATGGGAGTTTTGCCGGTACCTCCACATGACAGGTTCCCAACTGAGATCACAGCGAGAGGGAATGACTGTGATGGAAGTATCTTCCAGTCGAAAAGCTTTCCCCTGAATGCCATGATCAGTCCGTATAAACAGGCGAATGGGAATAAGATTATGCGTAAAACTTCCATCGTTGAAAGATACGAATTAATTCAAGCTGCTAATGAAGCTGGAGTTAAGGTTAGTTTAATATTTAGCGTTTTCCAACGTATTTTGCTCAAATATAAACGAATAATAAGAAAATAGCAATATTTACTTCTGATTTTTCGTAAGATTACTTACTGAAATACGAATATTCACCAGAGGGGATGGAAATTAACCTATTTTTGACTTATAAGAATGTATTTATGAAAATAAAAGAACTTACTTCTTACCTTGAGACACTGGCCCCTATCGGATTACAGGAGTCGTATGATAATTCCGGATTGCTGATCGGGAACCCCGGTTCCGGGATAAAAAATGCACTGATTTGCCTTGATCTGACCATGGAAGTGCTCGATGAAGCCATCCGTGACGAATTTGACCTGATCATTTCACACCACCCGCTGATCTTTTCAGGTATGAAAAGCCTTACAGGCAGGAATGAAACAGAAAGGATCGTGATTAAGGCCATAAAAAATGATATTGCCGTTTATGCAATTCATACCAATCTCGACAATATACACACAGGGGTAAACGCGATGCTTTGTGAAAAGCTTGGGATAAAGGAGCCGGTGATCCTCCAGCCCCTTGTGGGAAAGCTTAATAAACTGGTTACCTTTTGTCCGCATGAGCATGCCGGGAAGATCCGCGAGGCTTTGTTTTCAGCCGGGGCCGGGCATATTGGAAATTACGATAACTGCAGTTATAACCTGGAAGGATATGGCACCTTCCGGGCCGGTAAGGGTAGCAATCCCTTCGTTGGGGAAAAATCTAAGCTGCATACCGAGAATGAAACACGTATTGAAGTGATCTTCCCTGATCATATTCTTGGAAGCTTATTGAGTGCGCTTAAAGAGAAACACCCCTATGAGGAAGTGGCTTATGATATATATCCGCTGAAAAATGAATATTTGCAGGCGGGAGCCGGAATGATTGGCACCCTCGAAAAGCCCATGGCTGAACAGTCATTCATGGAGATGCTGAAGAAGACCCTTGGCACAGGGGTGATCAGGCACTCTGCCTTTATCAGTAGAAACATCAGCAAGGTTGCCGTATGTGGTGGATCGGGCAGCTTTCTGATCGGTAATGCTTTGGCATTTGAGGCCGATATTTTTATCACCGGGGATGTAAAATATCATCAGTTTTTTGAAGCAGAAGGTAAAATGATCATCGCAGATGCAGGGCATTTTGAAACAGAACAGTTTACAAAAGAATTGATTTATCATATTCTTAATAAAAAATTCCCTACATTTGCACTCCGAATTTCGCAAATCAATACCAATGCGGTTCATTATTTCTAATTCATAAAATCCATTGAGCGGACATGGCAAAAACGACGAAGAAAACACCTGCATCCACGGCAAAGAAAACCACAGCAGCAAAGAAGGCTCCGGCCAGTAAGAAACCTGCAGTTAAGAAGAAAACTGCGGTAAAGAAGGAGCCTGTGG
>JAGLYE010000295.1 GCA_023132505.1 Bacteroidales bacterium
AAGAGTCCATAAAATGCACTGTCGATGATATTCCCAAGCGCACCGACAAAGATCAGGGATACACTGAAAACCAGCCCCCTGTGCGAAGGTGTGCGGGATAGATGGAAGAGATACCAGCCAATGAGGATGACAGCAATGATCCTGAAGATACTAAGCACAAGTTTGCCATATCCGCCACCCAGGGTCATTCCGAAAGCCATGCCTTCATTTTCAGTAAAATGTATCAGGAACCAGTTGTTAAAAACGGAAAACTCACCTGGGTCCCCCAAGAGCATATGGGTTTTTACCCAAATTTTTAAACCCTGGTCGATCAGCAAAACAATGAAAATGGTAAGAACAATTAAATAAGACCTTTTCACGATATTTCCCGGATTATCAGTTGTGCATAAAATGAATAAAGAGAATTGTTCCCGGGGCGCTATTTATACTGATTATTCTTGGCATCAATGCTGAGGGTAGCGTGGGGCACACTTTTCAGACGTTCTTTTGGGATCAGTTTCCCGGTTACCCTGCATATGCCATAGGTTTTGTTCTCGATCCTTACCAGGGCATTTTCCAGATTTTGAATAAACTTGCTCTGGCGTGCTGCCAACCTGCTATTTTCTTCTTTTGACAATACATGGTAACCTTCTTCGAGAACTTTAAATGTAGGAGAAGTGTCGTTTGTACCATGCTCATCGGCATTGGTATATGCTTCGGTAAGCAATTTAAGGTCATTGCGTGCTTTTTCCAGCTTCAAATCAATGATGGCTTTGAATTCCGCAAGTTCCTTGTCAGAATACCGAGTTTTTTTCTCATCTTTTTTCTTCTTAGTCATAACTCATGGTATTAAAAGTGACACAATCAAACCTTTTCTATGATCAAATAAGTTTCAATCTTGTCTGCTAACTCAACCCGGGTTTTTTCATCGTCCGGAAGCCTTTCGGTCAGGTCAAGTTTTTCAGCAAGGGTCTCTGAACAAATATAATCATAATTGTCCTGGATTGCATCACTAATTTCACTGTTTTTTTCAATTTTAATCCTGATCTTGTCAGTTACTTCAAAACCATTGTCTTTACGCAGGTTTTGTATCCTGTTCACCAGGTCACGGGCTATACCTTCGGCGATCAGTTCCGGTGTCAGGGTAACGTCCATAGCAACGGTTAAATTGCCCATCCCGGCTATCAGCCATCCGGGGATATCCTGGGCGTTGATCTCCACATCTGTAAGCAGTACTTCAATTTGCTGTTCTTCGATATCAAGGACATATTTTCCTTCCTGCTCAATCCTTGCAATTTCATCCTGGCTAAAGGCATTCACTGCTGCTGCAATTTGCTTCATCATCTTGCCATACCTGGGGCCAAGGGTTTTGAAGTTAGGTTTGATACTTTTTACAAGCACACCACTTGTGTCGCTAAGATATTCAATCTCTTTCACATTGACCTCAGACAGGATAAGGTTCTCAACAAGTTTCAGTTGTTTCTCAAATTTCTTATCCAATATCGGGATCATGATCTTGTTAAGAGGTTGCCGTACCCTGATATTTGATTTCTTCCTTAATGAAAGTACCATAGAAGAAAATTTCTGTGCCATTTGCATTCGTTCTTCCAGGTCTTTGTCGATAATGCTATCATCAGCCTTTGGAAAGTCGGTAAGGTGTACCGAATCAATATTTTCCTTACCGCTCACCTCATTCAGGTCAAGAAACAGCCTGTCTGTATAGAACGGGGCGATTGGGGCAGAAAGCTTGGCCACTATATCAAGGCATTTATAAAGGGTCTGATAGCCAGATATCTTGTCATTGCTATACTCACCTTTCCAGAAACGTCTTCTGCTCAGCCGCACGTACCAATTGCTGAGGTGGTCATTTACAAACTCCACAATGGCCCTGCCGGCTCGTGAAGGTTCATATTGATCATAAGATTCATCAACCAGTTTGATAAGCGAGTTAAGTTCTGACAGGATCCAGCGATCGATCTCCAGTCTTTCCTCGAAGCAAATATCATCCTCAGCATAGCTAAATCCATCGATATTCGCATATAAGGCAAAAAAAGCATAGGTATTATATAATGTACCAAAGAACTTCCTTTGTACTTCCCGGATGTTATCACTATCAAATTTAAGATTATCCCATGGCTGTGAGTTTGTCATCATATACCAACGCGTGGCATCCGGGCCATATTGATGGATGGTTTCAAAAGGATCCGCGGCATTGCCCAGTCTTTTCGACATTTTGTTCCCATCTTTATCGAGCACAAGGCCGTTGGAGACACAAGTCTTGTAAGAAACATTATCGAACAGCATCACCGCAATGGCATGTAGTGT
>JAGLYE010000296.1 GCA_023132505.1 Bacteroidales bacterium
AACTCCGAACTCCGAACTCCGAACTGGTATTATGCTTAACTCCGAAAAAGATAGAAAGATCTATATAGCCATTCCCCTGATGGATGAGCTTGAAACCCTTCCTGAACTATTGGAGTGCATCAGGAATCAGGACTTTGAAAAGTTTGAGGTGTACTTCTGTGTGAATCAGCCTGACTCCTGGTGGGAAGACTATGCGCATAAAGCTTTGTGCGAGAGGAACCAGGCATCAATAGCCTACCTGAAGCAGCATTGCACATTTCCTTTCAGGATTATCGACAAGTCTTCAAAAGGCAATGGCTGGCAAGGGAAGCAATTGGGGGTTGGATGGGCAAGGAAGGTGCTTATGGATGCAATAACAGAAGAAGCATCAACGGAGGATATCATTATCACACTGGATGGGGATACAAGTTTCAGTAAGCATTATTTCCGGTCGGTACTGGATAATTTCAATGCCAATCCTGACGCGGTCGGGCTTTCAGTTCCGTATTATCATAAGCTGAGTGGTAGCAATGCTGAAGACAGGGCTATACTTCGCTATGAGATATACATGCGCAATTATGCCATTAACCTCTGGCGCATCAAGAATCCCTATCGCTTTACGGCCCTTGGCTCAGCCATGGCATTACCGGTTTCATCATACAGGGCAATAGGGGGGATGACGCCAAAAAAAAGTGGTGAAGATTTCTATTTTCTTCAGAAATTGACGAAATACGGAAGGTTGATGTCATGGAATGAAGAAAAGGTTTATCCTGCTGCACGCTTTTCCGACAGAGTGTTTTTTGGTACAGGCCCCGCCATGATCAAGGGTGCCTCCGGCGATTGGGACAGCTATCCAATCTATCATCATGCTATGTTTGATGAGGTTGAAAGGACATACAATACTTTTGATGAACTCTTTGATAAAGATGTGCCTACTCCAATTGACAGATTCATTGAAGAGGTATTAAAACAGCACGACATCTGGACCCCCTTAAGGAATAATGCAAGGACAGTTGATCAGTTCCGCAGGGCATGCAGGGATAAGATCGATGGCTTACGGATATTGCAATACCTTAAGCATACTCAAAATGAAAAAAGTTTCAATGATGAGAATTGCCTGCTGGAATTTTTTAATAATTATCATCCGGAAGCATTCATTGAACTTGACTTTTTAAGCAAGGGGCTTAATTTTGATGAAATCTCGGTTTCTCAGCTCGATTCGATCAGAAATTTTCTTGTCGGGATAGAAGATAAATATCAGAAAAAAGATCATTATGCATGAGTTGATCACCATATTGGGTCCCACGGCAACCGGCAAAACCGGTCTTGCTGCTGCCCTGGCAGCGAAGATTGATGCGGAGGTGATCAGTGCCGACTCCAGGCAGGTGTATCGTGGCATGGACCTGGGCACCGGAAAGGACCTGGATGATTATATAGTTGATGGCAAACAGATTCCCTGCCATCTGATCGATATTGCTGATCCCGGAGAGGAGTACAATGTATTTCGTTTTCAACAGGATTTTCTGAAGGCATACAACGACATCCGCGAACGCGGTAAAAAAGCCATCATGTGTGGCGGTACCGGCATGTACCTCGAGTCGGTGATCCTGGGGTACCGGATGTCTGATGTATCACAGAATGAGGATCTCAGGAAAGAGCTTGAATTACTGACAGATGATGAACTGAACGCCAGGCTTCGATCCCTGCGCGATGTTCATAATGTTACGGATACCACAGATCGGAAGCGATTAATTCGTGCAATTGAAATATCCTCGTCCCCCGTCCCTCATCCCCCGCACCATATTGATTTGCAAAATACCAATCATAAAGTATTCGGGGTCAGTTTGCCAAGAGAGGAAGTTCGCAGACGGATCACAAGCAGGTTGAAACAAAGGCTTAAAGAAGGAATGGTGGAAGAAGTTAAAACCTTGCTCAACTCCGGTCTGAGGCCTGAACAACTGGAATTTTACGGCCTGGAGTATAAATATCTTACACAATATATTGTCGGAAAGATCAATTTTAATGAAATGTTCCAACTGCTTAATATAGCTATACATCAGTTTGCCAAAAGGCAGATGACATGGTTCAGGAGAATGGAGAAGAGAGGGGTGGCGATAGTGTGGATAGACGGTTTCTTGCCTCTGGATGAGAAATTAATAGTCATTCAGAACAATTTATAATGGTGCGGGGGACGGGGAAGTTATTGATTGTCGATTGTCGATTGTCGATTGTCGATTGTCGATGTTCAACCAATTCAACTAGTTTAACCAATTCAACCAATTCAATCGAAGCGAAG
>JAGLYE010000297.1 GCA_023132505.1 Bacteroidales bacterium
TTCGCATTACGCGGAGCCTCTTTTTTTTGAATAAGGAACAAGGAACCTGCCTGCGGCAGGCAGGCAAGGAATAAGAATATGAATAAGAATAAGAAGGAGGAAGTACATATTACATTTGAATTCTCCTGCTGGCAGAATACTTTTAAATTATTCACTTTTCATTCTAATTAGGCACTAGGCACTTGGTACTAGGCACTAGGACCTTCACCCTGTTTTTCCGTACATTTGCATCCGGGCTTGCCAGGCTTTTAAAGGTTTGCAGCCCTTTAACAAACATATTTTTCAATGTATTCTGTCAGTGATCTAGCGGTTCAGTACTCCGGGAACTATCTCTTCCGCAACGTGTCTTTTATCATCAACAAAAAAGACAGGGTGGGGCTTGTTGGGCGGAATGGTTCTGGGAAGACTACCCTTCTGAGGATACTTGCAGATGCACAATCGCCCGAAAGCGGAGAGGTGGTCATTCCCTCCACTGCACGTATCGGTTTCCTGCCACAGGAAATGGAATTGCGCAGTGATAAAACCATTTATGAAGAAACCATTGCCGCCTTTGATGAGATCCTTGCACTGAAAAATGATATCGACCGCCTTGGCAATGAGATAACAAGCAGGGATGATTTTGAATCACCTGGATATCAAAAGCTTATTCATCAGCTTTCAGATGCTAATGAAGAATTTCAATTGCTCGGCGGGCAGTCAATGGATGCGGATGTGGAAAAGGTGCTGATAGGGCTGGGATTTAAACGAAGTGACTTCAATCGGCCGGTGGCCGAGTTTAGCTATGGCTGGCAGATGCGTATTGAGATTGCTAAGATCCTGTTGCGCAAGCCCGACCTCATCCTGCTTGATGAACCTACCAACCACCTCGATATAGAATCCATTCAATGGCTGGAGGATTTCCTGTCGAATTATTTTGGGGCTGTTATCCTGGTGTCACACGACAGGGCCTTTCTGGATAACCTATGCAATCGTACCATCGAGATCAGCGATGAGCGTATCTTTGATTATAAGGCGGCTTATACGGAATATATAAGGCTCAGGGAAGAACGGCTGGAACAACAGCTGGCTACATACAACAACCAGCAAAAGCAAATCCGGCAGATCGAACGATTTATTGAACGTTTCCGCTATAAGAATACCAAAGCCCGGCAGGTACAATCAAAGATCAAGATGCTCGACAAGCTTGATGTTGTGGAGATTGAGGATTTTGAAAATTCAGCCATTCATTTTAAGTTTCCGCCTGCACCAAGGTCAGGTAAAGTTGTTGTTGAATGCAAGGGCCTGAGTAAAAGCTATGGGACCAACCAGGTGTTGAAGGATCTTGATCTTTCCATAATAAAAGCCGACCGTATAGCCTTTGTCGGGAAAAATGGTGAGGGTAAGACTACCCTTTCAAAGGTTTTGGTGGGTCTGCTCGAACATACAGGATATCTTAAATTCGGCCATAATGTGCAGTTAGCCTATTATGCCCAGGATCAGGCGGAGATGCTTGATGGTAACAAAACTGTTTTCGAGACCATTGACGATGAAGCTACAGGTGATATGCGTGCCCAGGTCCGGAATTTATTGGGTGGCTTTCTGTTCTCAGGAGAAGATATCGACAAGAAAGTAAAAGTATTATCGGGAGGGGAGAAGTCGCGCTTGTCGCTGGCCCGGTTATTGCTCGAACCATCCAATCTCATGATCTTGGATGAGCCCACCAATCACCTCGACATGCGCTCAAAAGATATCCTGAAGAGTGCTTTGCTGCAATATAAGGGTGCCCTTATCATCGTCTCCCACGATCGGGACTTTCTGCAAGGATTGAGCAACAAGGTGTTTGAATTCCGGAACAAAGAGGTGAAAGAATATCTGGGCGATATTTATGACTTTCTCTATTTTAAAAAGTTGAGCAACCTGCGTGAACTGGAGCAAAAGAAAGAACAGGGGTCCGTCAAAGGAAAGGAGATTTCTAAGAACAAGGAACTCTATGAACGAAACAAGCAAATTGAGCGCGATGTCCGTAAGCTGAATACGCAGATCACCAAATGCGAACACATAATTGAGGGCCTGGAAAATGAACTCTCAGAAATGGATAAACTTCTAATGGATCCCGTCCAGCATAAAGAAGCCCTTTCCGATCCGGAGGTGTTCAAAAAGTACAATTCCCTTAAAACTTCCCTTGAGAAAGAGATGGAACGGTGGGAAGAGCTAAGCATTGAGCTTGAATCGCTTAAGGCTGAGCAGCAAGCACTTAAAAGTGCCTAGTGCCTAATTAGAATGAAAAGTGAATA
>JAGLYE010000298.1 GCA_023132505.1 Bacteroidales bacterium
ATTTTAATCCAGAGGGCATAAGGCATAAGGAAAATGTAACTTTTGAGATCAGTTGCCTGAAAGAATTAATAGAAATTTTCTAAGATCAGGCTTGCGGGATTTTAGCTATGATCGTTTGAAAACCCCTGGCCTTGTCACCAATATTAACCTGTACTTCAGCATTGGTGGGAAGTAACAAATCGACCCTTGACCCGAACTTGATCATTCCGACCATTTCTCCCTGTCGGATGGCATACCCCTTTGTGGGTTTGCATATAATACGCCTGGCCACGGCACCGGCAATCTGGCGCATCATAATTTCACGGCCTTTTTCATCTTGAATGATCAAGCTTGTATGCTCATTGACAAGTGACGACTTTGGGCTAAAGGCAACCAGGTGTTTCCCATGGTGATGTTTGCGGTATATCAGTTTGCCGCCAATCGGGCTCCAATTGATATGCGCATTGAGGGTTGACATAAAGACCGAGACCTGGATGCGTTCATCTTTGAAATACTCATCCACATAAACTTTTTCAACAGCCACAACCTTGCCATCTGCGCCGCTATAAACAGCATCACTGTCTAAAGTTGCTTTTCTTGCCGGAATGCGAAAAAAACCTACTACCAGGAACATGAATATCAATCCTGCTGCATAAAGAATGTAATGGATGAAGGTTTGAGCAGGAAAGAACCAATTCAACAGGAACAGTATGATCAATACTCCTGTGAGTAGAATCAAAATAGGGATAATGCCTGCAATATGGATTTTCATGAGCTACACAAAAGTATAAAAACAAATACCAGTGGAGAAACAAAAAGTACGCTGTCGAAACGGTCGAGTATGCCACCATGTCCGGGTAAAAGCTTGCCGGAGTCTTTTACTTCGGCGCGCCGTTTAAGAAGCGATTCAGCAAGGTCGCCAATGGTTCCAAAAATGGTAATGATAACTGCTATGATGATCCAATGCCATATTTCCAGCTCCGGGGAAAAAACAGAAATGATATATGCGGCAATAATCGCAAATCCAAACCCTCCAATACTGCCTTCCCAGGATTTCTTAGGTGAAATGTCCTTATTCAACGGATGACGGCCGAACATACTGCCGGTCAGGTATGCAAAAGTATCGTGGGTCCACAATATGACAAACATGCCAAGCAAGAACCAGGGTGTATGATACCCCGGTATTGCCAATGGATTCAGAAAAAGGGTCAACAGTGCCAGGGGGATCACTACAAATGCAATACCGCTGATGTCTGATGCCATACGCATCAATGCTTCCCGTTTACCTGAGAAAACCAGTATGGATGAATGAAGGCAAATGACCGGAAGGATCAGCCACAGGTAAATTGCTCCGATAATGGAAAGCGCATAAAGTGTGATTACAATATAAATAAGTGTTCCTGAGATCAAGGCAGGAAGAATGCCGGCAAACCCGATATCCTTTTTCACAAGCCGCTGGAACTCCCATATCCCGCATATTGTCACCAACAGGAAAAGGGCAGCAAACACCAGTGGAGACCAAATAGCACTTACTATGATAGCAGCCACAAAAATTCCGCCTGTTATTGTTCTGATAATAAGGTTTTTCAAACTTTTGATTTTGGTTTACACCTGGTCATCCACTAAAAAAACATATAATTCCCTGGGGCCATGTGCGCCCATCACCAGGGTTTTTTCAATATCTGCCGTCCGGCTGGGGCCAGTAATTAATGAGATCATAGAGGGCAGGTCATGCCTGTATTTTTCTTTCATCCCTTTCAGTGCATCTTTCAGATCAGGGACCAGTTGTGATGCCCTGGCATAAACAAGATGTATCTCAGGGAAAACGTTCATTCGCCTTCCGGAAGTATGTGCAGAAGAAACCATCACACTACCCAGACGGGCTATAAGGTATTCACATCGTGTAATCCCGGCTTTCATCCTGTCAAAGCTTTCCGGGTCATCCGTAAGCTTTACCCCTCTTTGTTTCAGCATATCGTTCAAGCCCTGATCAAGGCAATGTATTGAATCCCAGTTGTTCTGTGTCATTATTGACTGGAGGGTCTCCGCAAATTCAGCATCGTCGCTGCAGTACACAAATTTTCCGTCAACCTTAATGAATTCCTGGGCAAAGACAATCTCCGGCGAATCACTGAACTGCTCAAATACAGCTGAGTCGAAGTCAACATTCTGATAAGGATTATCGAGTTTCGATATCAGTGCATTCCTGACACTTTTCAGGACTTTCTCGCGTGATGTTGTATCGTCCATGATAATTTATTACTTCTCTTGATCTTTTGGCTTTTCCAAATCC
>JAGLYE010000299.1 GCA_023132505.1 Bacteroidales bacterium
TTTTAACGTCCAGGGCATCTCGCAATCCATTCCCCATGATCATAAAGGCCAGCACCATCAGCATGATGGCGACACCTGGAAGTATGGCCAGGTAAGCAGCATCCAGAATGATGTAGGCATAGTTTTCCTTTATCATGGTCCCCCAGGAGGGCGTGGGTGGTTGTACACCGATGCCCAGGAAACTCAAGCCTGCTTCGATGAGGATGGCAGCGGCAAAGTTGGCTGCCGAGATCACGATCACCGGGCCCATGATATTGGGCAGCACATGCCGGAATATGATCCTGAAGTTCTTGAATCCCAGTGCTCTGCCGGCTTCTACAAATTCTTTTTCCCTGATGCTCAATATCTGTCCGCGTACAACCCTGGCCACCTCTACCCACATGGTAAGCCCTACAGCGATAAACACCTGCCAGAATCCTTTTCCAAGTGCAAAGGTTATTGCAATTACGAGTAGCAGGGTAGGTATGGACCAGACCACATTAATGATCCATACAATAAGATTATCGAGCCAGCCCCTGAAGAAACCGGCGATGGCTCCCAGGCTAATGCCAATTAGCAGGGAAATAAAAACGGAAATGAATCCAACTGACAGGCTAACTCTGGCCCCGATCATCAGACGGCTGAGCAGGTCACGGCCGTAGCGGTCTGTACCCAGGAGAAAAGTTTTTTTGACAATATTATCCTCAGGCACTTCCTCAGCAAGGTCGGAAAAAGGAAAAGTAATGACCTTTTTGTCTTCCACTTCCACCGGAGTATATTCAGTCACCTGCATCATGCCATTTTTGACTTCCCAGGCAGATATGGGGATATCCTGATATTCGGGGAAACTGCCATACAGCATCCTTTGGAGGAGGTTAGGATGTGGCGCTACCTGGTTCCTTTTTACTTTAAGCATTGTGACGCTGAAACCCGGCTTTTGTTTGGCCAGTTCAAGGTGCTGGGAATTTGCCATGGGGGAGCTGTCAGGGGTGATGAGGTATCCAAGAACGGCGATCATTGCTACAATAATAATGAACAGGAGCGCGGAAAAAGCCAGTCTGTTCCTCTTAAACTGCCGCCATGCATGGGCAGAGAGTGACTTGCCGGTCGTATATTCTTTTTTCCTGAAAAACATCAATACAAATGTAATTAAAATTAAAGGTGCAGGGTACAGAGTACAGGGTGCAGGGTGCAGGGTTCAGGGTGCAGGGTTCATGGCAGCTAGTTAGCAGCAACCATTAACGAAATTTTTTAAAATGCTACGCATTTAGCAAATGAATTTATTTTATCTTTGCAGTCCATTTAATCACGGTGGATGTAGCTCAGTTGGTTAGAGCGCTAGATTGTGGTTCTAGAGGTCGCCGGTTCAAATCCGGTCTTCCACCCAAAAAATCCCGCCTTTTAGCGGGATTTTTTACTTCTGCAATCGCGCAATCGCGCAATCTTCTATCTCCTTCATAAATTCACATTCTATCTAAAGGGTTAAAGATTTTTCTCTGCAATTATGATTATTGCATAAGAGATTGTCAACAGCTCAACATTTTCCTCGCAGGTCATAAACTAATTAGATATAAAGGCACTATCTTTACATGGAGTATCAACTCCTTATATTTCAATTATCCCGGATCTAGCTACAATCTGACATATGAGGAGACCCCCGGAGAAGTTAAGTGGAACTTATTTTCAGGCCGTTGCAAAAGAAACATTTGGTGTTGAGTTTACTAAAGTGAAATAGCTTATATTTATTGATATTTTAAGAGCGTACAAATGATCCGTGCGCTCTTTTTTTATGAATTAAACCATTATTGAATTAACTTTGTTAAATAAAAATACAGGAACCTAAAATATTTATGCATTATGAAATCACTATTTAAAATTTTTCTCATTATGATGATCGCGATCATCATGTTAGCATGTTCAACTGTTAAGGTTACTACTGATTACGATAAATCAGTGGACTTTACAAAGCTCAAAACCTACGAATATTATGGTTGGGCTGCTGAAAGCGATAAGATTCTCAATGACCTTGAAAAACAACGCATTGAAGCGGCTTTCGGCGATGAGTTTACAAAACGCGGTTTGAAACATGTTGAATCCGGTGGTGACATGATTGTTGCTCTCTTTGTAACGACCCAGGAAAAGACCCAATACAATGCCACCACTACAGGTATGGGCTATGGTGGTTATTACGGCTACGGTCCGGGTTGGGGCTGGAGCCCGGGAATGGGCATGGGAATGAGTATGTCTACAACCTCCGTGAGTGAATACAATTATACCGT
>JAGLYE010000003.1 GCA_023132505.1 Bacteroidales bacterium
GTATCAAGTATCAAGTATCAAGTGTCGAGTATCTGACATCCAGTATCCTAACTACCAAATTATCACTACCTTTGAAGTATGGCAGGCAATACCATCGGACAATTATTTCGTTTCACTTCTTTTGGCGAATCCCATGGCCCGGTCATTGGTGGGGTGATCGATGGTTGTCCGGCCGGCATCTTTCTCGATTTGGAGCAGATTATGAGGGATATGGATCGGCGACGCCCAGGTAGAAGGACAGCTACGAAAAGAAAAGAATCCGATATTCCCCGCTTCCTTTCCGGCTTGCTCGATGAAATTACCACAGGAGCGCCCATTGCCTTTGTTATTCCCAATGAAGATGCTCACCCTTCTGATTATGAATATCTTAAGAAGTTGTACCGACCTTCACACGGTGATTTTACCTATCATAAAAAGTACGGCCTCGACGATCATCGCCTGGTTCATCGTGCTTCTGCGCGCGAAACTGCTGTCAGGGTGGTTGCCGGAGCCATTGCAAAACAAATTCTGGCAAGGTCGGGCATATTCATTGCCGGCATAACCAGCTGTATAGGCCCGCACTGTATTGATCGCGACTATTCATTCGAAGAAATGGAAATGGCCGGTAATACTTCTATGCAATGTCCGGACAAAACCTTGACGCGAAAGATGAGGAGCTTTCTCACCGCACTTCGCAAGGAGGGTGACAGTATAGGTTGCGAAGTGCAGGCGGTTATTAGCGGTGTTCCGGCCGGCATTGGTGACCCGATATTCAATAAACTCCAGGCTTCACTTGCTTCAGCAATGTTAAGTATCAATGCAGCGGTGGCTTTTGATTTTGGTAGCGGACGTTACGCAGCAGGTATGAAAGGCTCTGAGTATAACGACCTTTTTACCGTGTATAACGGCCATATCCGCACAGCAACCAACAATAGCGGTGGCATACAGGCCGGCATCTCCAATGGGGAAGACATCACCATCAGGGTGATCTTCAAACCCATTCCCACGATTTCAAAACAACAGGAAACCGTCAGCCGCGAAGGTCAGCCTGCAACTATTATAGGAAAAGGCCGGCATGATGTGTGCGTAGCACCCAGGGTAATACCTGTTGTGGAAGCGATGGGAGCCATGGTTATTCTTGACCATGTCTTGTTATCGAACAGCACACGGATGTGAATACTGATGCGAGGGAAGTCAGATATCAGATTTCATTCCTCAGTAAGCATTCCTTTTACATTTTCAAACCTGCCATCAACTTCCGCTGGCTCTAATCCAAGAACGTATGCCATCAAAGGATAAAGGTCCACATTATTAAATGTTGGATGAAAATGGCCTTTCTTAAAGGCTGGGCCGCTTGCGTAGAAAATGGCATGCATGTCGGTATTGCGGTTGTCGTAGCCATGGTCGCCGAGGCTGCCGCGGCGGCCATCACGTTTGATCTTTATCCGCCAGGCACTGTCGGCGCACACAATGAGGTCCATGCAGCGTGGGTGGGTGCCATAGTTGAGGCGTTCAGGAACTTCTCCGGCTTTCCATACCTTGAAATGCTCAGCGGTTAGCAATGCCTGATAGAGTGAGTCGAGGCAGCCATCTGCTGCAAGGATATTGTAATTCGGGTTATAGCCCTGGAGCTCGGTCAGCCAGCTTTTCTTAATATAATCTTCAAGGTATTCAGTGCGCTCCGGGTCAGAGGCCTGCATACCATGATCAGAAGTGATGATGAGGTTGATCTCATCGGCAATGGGAAGACCTGCAATTTTGTCCAGATAAACACCCATTAAGCTATCCTGGTACATGATAACTTCATTGGTTCCCTCTGCAAAAGGACCATAATAATGCCCGGAATGGTCGGGTTCATCCATATACCACATGATGAGGTGAGGACGTTGATCTTCTGGTAATTGAAGCCAGGCAAGCACTGAATCCAGGCGTTGCTCATAGGGGAAATCGTGATCATATTTTTTCCATATCGAAGGCCGATAACCATTTATTTCTGCTTCGGATCCTACCCAGAAATATGATGCACTCTTCACGCCCTGTTTCTCAGCAGTTACCCAAATGGGCTCCCCGCCATAGAAGTACCCGTTCCCGACAGCTTCATTCATGCGGATAGCATAGTAGATGTTACTGTCCGGATCCCAGAAGGAATTAAGCACAATACCGTGGCTATTAGGATACAGGCCTGTTGCCATGGTATAGTGGTTGGGGAAAGTCTTGCTGGGAAAGGCAGGCTGCAGGGATTTTGCTTTCACCCCGCTTTGTGCGATGACATCCAGGTTAGGGGTGGGGATGCTGTCAGGGTAATCCCAGCGGAAACCATCCATTGAAAGGACGACCAGGTATGGCCGGCTTTCTTCTTTATTGCAACATGAACCGGCGATGAATACGATTGCACCTGCAAGGAACAGGAATATAATAGCTTTTTTCATATCTGATAGGTTATTGATCGAATGCAAAATTAAAAAAAGCCGCCCAATAGCGGGCGACTTTTTAAAGTATTAACAAATACCATGTATTTCTGTCAGCTTCCTAGAAGAATATCTTCCAACCGAAGTTGAAGGTACGGCCAAAGCCGTAGAATCCACGTACACCCGCTTCATCGTGACTTGATCCGTCATGAGCATCTGCCCAATAAACCTGATCAAACACATTATAAATGTTGAGGGTAAATTGTGAACCAAGTCCTGCAAGTTTGAAGTTATAACCGGCATAGAAGTTGGTCATCACCCAGGAAGGAACCTTGTAAGCTTGCTCCCTGTCTGTGGGATCATCCCTGTCGGTTGGGTCAAATTCAGCGTAGAAGTTGTCATAATAAATGATGTCAACACCCAGGTGGATCTTCTGGAATGGATTGTATTGCAGTTTAAGACCGAGTTGTGTCTGCGGTGCATCACCAACTTTCAGGCCTTTGGCATATACATTGGTTGTATCCTGCTGTTGGGTCTGGTCATCGGTAACGATGGCCTGTACGTCATTCTGCCATTCCCAGTTGCCGAGTGAAGCAAGGATTCCAATGTCGAATACATCAGTAACATGGGCAAGGGCTTCAATCTCAATACCCATATGTGTAGCGTCGAGGCCTGTGATGAATGAACGGGTATCCTGACCACCTGAGCTATATGAACGTGAGAGCAGTGATTTGTCTTTCCACATAGTGTAGTATCCATTCACATTGGCATGGAAATACTTGCTGTTGAACCCATAACCAAGCTCAAAACCAATCACAGTTTCATTTTGAATGTCGGTGGTACTAACATCGTTGGTGTAGTTCGGGAAGAGGTACCAAAAATCCGGAGATTTTGAATAATATCCTGCATTGGCAAAGATATTGTGTTGCTCGTTGATATTGTAGTTGGCACCGATCTTTCCGTTATATCCAATCTGGGTATATACTTCACTCTCCGTGTTAGTGACGTAGTTGTATCGGTCAACCCTCTTGTACCAGGTGTTTGAAAGAGTACCGGAAACGAACGCAGCAAAGTTACCTGATGTAAACTCTAATTGAGCAAATGCACCACTATATTTTACAAGTCCGTCATTGTCATAAGCGATCTTATCATCTACTTGCATGATCTGGTTCCTGCCGGCAACGCCGTCAATAGCATATTTGTATTTTTCAAAGTAGAAATCACCACCCATCAAGTCACGTACTTCCCTGTAGTGTTCACCCTTGTATGAGCGACCATCGATTCCAACCATCAGGTTAAGCTTGTCAGTGAAGTCGATTTTCAGGGTTGAAAGAATACCATACCAGAAGTGGTTGTTCACTGAATTACGCAGTATAGTTTTACTCTGACTCATGGTATCACCATCTATTACATAAGTAGTGTCGAAGCCCTGGTTTGTTGAATTCCAGTCTACAGCGGCATCCCAGTTGATCTGGCCTGTTGGGGTGTATGGGGCATATGAACCCAGCGGGCCTGTTCCACCACCGTTACCGGTTGAAATATAGGCTGAAGTAGCAAGGAATAATTTATCGCTAATATCGTAATACCAGTTCACAGCAAACTGAGGTTTGTGATAGTAGTTCTTACGCTGGTTGAGCTGTTCGCCATCTCTGTATCCCCAGTCGGCATTGTACTTAGTACCCCATTTATCATATTGCTCTTTAGAGAGCCATGAATAACGTTGTCCGTGTTTCTGGGGAGCGCCAATGGCAGTAAATGCCAGTTTGTGTTTTTTGCCGATATCCTGGCTAACTGAGAGATAGTAACTCCAGGCATCTACATCGGTAGCTGGAATAAAACCATCGCCCCAGGTGCGGGAACCAACAAAATAAATGGCAGTTCCGGTACTCATTTTACCTGTTGAAAGGCTGAGGGTCATTTTCTGATTGCCGTAGTCAGTAACTTCATATTTGAAAGAGCCACCTTTTTCAGCATCTGTTGTTTTGGTGATGATGTTCATGGTACCACCAATTGAGTTGATGGCAAGCTTTGAAGCACCAAGACCACGCTGTACCTGGATCTGGCTTGCAGCATCGCCCAGTCCGGCCCAGTTTGACCAGTACACCCAACCGTTTTCCATGTCGTTAACAGGGATACCGTTGATGAGTACTGCCACGTTCCTCTGGTTAAAACCACGGATATTCACCCGTGAGTCTCCATATCCACCACCTGATTGTGATGCATAAACGCTGGGTGTAAAATCGAGGATTGCTGGCAGGTCACGCCCACCAAGCCTTTCTTCAATTTGTTTGGCTTTCACTGTTGAAACAGCAACAGGGGTTTTCCTGTCGACAGCCACAGAAGCGATCACCTTCACCTCATCCAGACCTATAGCGGTCGATTTAACAGGGATAAGGCCAATGTCAGTAACCTGTCCGTTTTTGACTGTAACATTCATGCTGATTTCTTCATAACCAACAAAACGGATAAGCAGCACATGCGTCCCGGCAGGTGCTGAAAACTTGAAGCTTCCGTCAAGGCCGGCAGTTGTTCCAATTGTGGTACCCTCGATGGCAGCTGTCGCCCCCAGAAGGGCTTCATCTGTATCAGCATCGCGGATGACACCTTTAACCGTACCTTGCGCAAGCATTGCACTTGATAGCAGCACCAAGGCTGCAAACATCATAATTTGGTAAACTTTTTTCATAGTAAATGAATTTTGGTTTAAAGATTTTCACGTAAATATAAATAGTATTATTAATGTCTTTGTTAAAAAAATGTTAACAATATAATCTCTCTGCATTGCACTGATATTCTATCCATTTATAATGAATGTTTTAGGAGTTGATATCTTGTTTAAAACAATGAAATTTAAAATCAATCCAAATTATTTATGAATTGTGGCATGGTACCCGACACGCACTATTCGACATTCGGCACTCGCAATGTTTATGGTACACCCGAAGCCTTCTACTGTAAATACAAAGGCACTAATGTAAAAAACTTGCTTTTCGCTTCTGAATTGCTTATCTTGAGATGTTGATTTTAGAAATATCTTTAAAAAGTAATACGGCTTGCAAATTTTAATCATTCATTAACTATTAACCGGAATCATCTGATAACGCATCGCAGAACCCAAATTATGCTTTAGCCGGTCATTCCCTTAATATGTTAGTTTGTTAAATTTTTGTTAATAAATAAACAATTCATCTGTTTGTTTTTATATATATATTTGCGCATAGATTTCTAACCCAGATCTAACTATTTGCTTTGAGACCCGGAACGATTATATCCATTCTGTTTGTATTCATGAGTTTCATGATGTACGGTCAGGATTTCCCCGACCGCATCTATACCAATGATGGGGAAACCATAGAATGCTGTATAACACTTGTGAATGAACAGCATGTATATTATTACCACCTGAAGAGAAACATCAGGAGGCCTGATTATCTGCCGATTACTGATATCAGGGATTATACATGGACAGGCAAGTGTAAGCCTGGTTCCAAAGATTCCAAACCACTAAAGGATGATGCCCCCGACACTAAAAAATGGGGTATTGGCGTGAAACTCGTACAGCAGTTCAACATGCCCATATTTCACTCCATAATGGCACTTAACGTGAGAAAAGGAAATAGCAATGTATATGTGGGCCCGCATTATACCCATATATCCAAAGAGCAGGTCAGTGATGAAGGTGACCTGAGTTATAGCCAGAATACTTATGGACTGAACTTCGGATATCTTTATACCATAAATACCAGAAATGAGATATTTGGTGTTTTCGTACAACTTGATTTCTCATTATATCAGGCTGAATCCTGGTATTATAGCGGCTTATACACAGACATTACATCCGATACTGAGTTAGTTGTTGAGAACTGCCTGAGTGTGGGTTTAAAATATAACATATCAGAAAAGTTTGAGACTTTCGCCGGATACGGCATAGGCTCCACCAATGGCTTCTTTTTTATGTTCGATGAAATTATTCCTCAGGTGTATTTTGGTGTCCAATTCAATATCAGGTAATACATCATAAATATCTGACCTTACAGACTTTCAGCACACATTAGCTGATATGTTTCCATGCTGAAACAGAATTTTCGTACCCGTATTCCCATTGTTTATATTACTATAGCAGTTGTCAATAATGCACAAGGGTTAAATATTTAGGAATTTGGATATATAAAATGAATTCTTATCTTTGAACTAATGACCAATAAAAAAATCGTTTTTTTGAATTTTCTTAAACCCTCATCTGATAATTTATATTAATCATTTAAACTAGTTTATTATGAGAAAAATTTTGTGGCTATTCATAGCAGTTATCTTATTAAGTGCATGTGATACAGAAAGTTCTGATGAAGTTGCAGTTTCTGCAATCTGGCAGGGTTACGCCTTTTATTATGACAAGGCAGAGAATAAAACCTGGGCCATGGCAGAATTCAGGGACGGGGGGCCATTTGGCAATGATGTAATCCTTTATGCCCCATCAGGAATTACTATGAATGGAAATACGATGCATTATCATGCAATCCCCTATGACTTGTTTTTTCATCATTATGGCCTGATCGAGGATGGCTTATTATTAGAAGGAGCTTATGTGTTCACAGATAAAAATAGCAAAACATACGCCAACCATGCTGATCTTACCGGAATGGAAATTGATTTTCCTTCTAACTTAGACACAATAAGCAAATCAGAAGGAATCATGATTTCCTGGAATGGCGGGCCTGTTATTGCGGGGGAAACCATTGAGATTGAGATCACGGTGTTTAATGATACCATCTCACTTTATTCAAAGAGTACGAGTACGGTGGGAGATATCTCAATCACGTTCAGTGCAACCGACATGGCCAGTATTCCAACCGGCATGCAATCATTCGACATAACAAGGTCAAAAACTGATAACTTACAAGCAGCAACAGCTAAGGGAGGTTTGATAGAATCAACTTATCATGCATCCAATGACTATTATATTAAGGATTGATCCGGAAGTTTTAAATCAGTGAGACTTTAATTTTGAGAAACAAAATTATTTAGCCGAACTGATCCCGAGCGGTAGTTGAGGGATCTCTTGGGTTATATTCTCCGTCCCTTGCAGCGGGGAGCTTCATTAGCTTTTCTACAGGATCTTTTTTATCAGCCTCAGCTGATGGCTGTATTCTCCGGTATCCATATTAAAGATCCCTTGATGATCGACCTTATCTATACGGACATGGCCGGATGTATGAATGATTCGGCCTTCGGGCAAAAGCATACCCACATGTGTGATCATTTCTTCCTCATCGTCAAAAAACAAGAGGTCGCCGGGCTTAGCGTCTGAGATAAAGCTGATTGTTTCGCCCTGTGTGGCTTGCTGGGCAGAATCCCGTAAAAGTTGCACCCCGGCAAGTTTGTACGTCATCTGGGTAAGTCCTGAGCAATCGATGCCAAATGGCGACCGCCCGCCCCAGGCATAAGGAGTGTTCAGGTACATTACGCAGGTTTCTACGATTTTTTCACGCCCGCAGTCCTGGGGTATGGGTTCAGTGAGCCCATCAAAAAAGTATTCATATTCTCCTGCTGAGAAGGCCTGATCCCTCATACCATGGAATGAACTGCCGATAAGGATTGGGAAATATGTTTGAATGCTTCTGTTTTCAATCAACTGCACCACTTCTGTACTTACACTGCACGGGAGTTCATGCAGGCGCCTGAACTCCTGTTCGCTGATCTGATAGCATGAGACTTTTGGAATCCATCCTTCATAATTGTCATAGGTGATGCGGATGTGCAGCCACTCCTCAAAGCTTTCAATGATCGCATATAATTCACCGAACAAAAGCTGGGTACACATTTCTGCCCTGTGTGCAGGTTCCGAGCGCACCGGAAGCTGGCTGTAGTGACAAAATCCAAACGACATCAAGCCTTCATTGCTCATGACTTATACAATAAATGATGGAAGCTTCGCAACCAATCAGATTTATAATTGTTTATAAAACGAATATATGACATTTATACATATTATCTGTATTAAATGTTGAAAAGGTGAAAATTTCATATTTTCGCAGCAGATTAGATCGCGATGAAAAAGTTTTTTCTGTTCATAAGAAACCAATATCAGCATATTTTTAAGGGCTTCCTGTTTATATTGGCGATAGCCATACTGGTATGGATATTCCCGAAAGAAGGAAAGTTTAAGTACGAATTCTCGCAGGGGAAACCCTGGCTGCATGAAGATATGTATGCTCCTTTCGATTTTGCCATTGATAAATCAGCAGAAGATATTGCTGCTGAAAAGGATGAGGCCATACTTGGCCTGCCGTTTTATTTTCGGTATGTAAGCACCGACAGTCTTCTGACCACTGTGCAATTGGAACCGGAATTCATCAGGCTCTGGGAGGTGTCAGTGCAGGATTCACTCGATAATGCCGGCTACCGGCAACATAATCTGGAGGTATTTTTGCGCATACACAACGAGCTGGCCGAGCGTGGGATCCTTGTCATGGTACCGGAAATTGAGAACCTGACCCCTGAATATCCAATTATCATTGTGAGGGATAACATAGCCGAAGAATACGATTTTGAAGACTTACTTACACTCAATAAGGCTTATGGCCTTATACAGCAGCAGCTGGCATTGAAGAATGATGTTGAAAGAGAATTACTTGCAAGCCTCATTGTTCGATTTTTGCCACAGAACATGGTATATGATGCCGAAAAAACAGCCATGGAGCGCGATGCGGTTATTGCTGCCATTTCTCCAACCTTTGGCTTGGTTCAGGACGGTGAACGAATTATCTCAAAAGGAGAAGTAGTAAATGATGCTCGTTTTATAGTGCTCAACTCTTTAAAATCCAATTATGAAGAAAACCTTGGCGGTTCCGAAACTTTTTATGCAATCCTGCTGGGACAGGTGTTGATTATTGCCATTGCCATCACCGTTTTATTGTTATTTTTTATTTATTTCAGGAGAGATATCCTGATCGATAACCGGAATATCGTGTTGATCTTGCTGGTGATCATCCTGATCACCTTGCTTACCAGCCTGACGGTAAGTTTCAGCCCGGCATTTTTATACATTGTCCCTGTTTGCCTGGTCCCTATTGTCATCAGTGCCTTTTTCGATACCCGCATGGCTCTGTATGTATATCTGATCACAATCATTATACTTGGTTTTCTGGTACCCAACAGCTTTGAATTTGTCTTTCTGCAGCTAATGGCCGGCACCATAGCCATTATGAATGTTGCCAATCTGCAACGCCGTGGACAGTTTTTTATCACCTCTGTATGGATTTTTGCTACTTATTCAGTACTCTATGTTGGACTGACACTCATCCAGTATGGGACTATATGGGAGATCGACCCGCTTATGTTTGCCATGTTTGGGGGCAGTGCAGTACTCACCCTCTTCTCTTATCCATTGATATATATCTTCGAAAAAATATTTGGCTTTATCACTGACGTAACCCTTGTGGAGCTTTCCAATACCAATAACAAACTTTTACGGGAACTCTCCCTGAAAGCGCCGGGGACTTTTCAGCATTCCCTGCAGGTGGCTAACCTTGCCGAGGATGCCATCTATGAAATTGGAGGCAATGCCCTGATGGTGCGGACAGGGGCCATGTATCATGACATTGGGAAGATGGATATGCCCATGTATTTTGTAGAGAACCAGTCTACTGGTGTGAATCCTCATGATGATCTTACCAACGAGGAAAGTGCAAGGATCATCATCAGTCATGTGATCAAAGGGGTTGAAAAAGCCAAGAGGCATAAGTTGCCTGAACAGATCATCGACTTTATCCGTACCCACCACGGGACCCGGAAAGTGGAATACTTTTATACCTTATATAAAAAAGAAACCCCGGAGGATGAAGTAGATAAAAGCGAATTTACCTATCCCGGCCCCATACCCTTTTCACGGGAAACAGCAGTGGTAATGATGGCAGATTCGGTTGAAGCGGCGTCACGCAGCCTGAAAGAACACAAACCTCAAAATATCAATGAACTGGTTGAGAATATAATCAACCGTCAGGTGGATACCAACCAGTTTATCAATGCTGATATCACTTTCAAGGACATTACACGTATCAAGAAGATTTTCAAGAAAAAGCTAATGACCATTTATCACGTCAGGATAGAATACCCGGAAATGAGTGCCTAGTGCCTATTTACTATTCAAGGCGCTTATCGCAGCCGGTCCTTCATTAAACAGCAGATCAATCACACTAAGATCAGGCACAAATCCATACCGTTCTTCAAATACCTGATGATAAGGGGTAAATTGTGTAATGTCAACGGCATGCTTTGGTGAAAAGGTGGTTCGCTGGTCAGATATTTCAGATGGGTGCCGAAGGAATTCCTCTGTGAACTCAATATCGACAGATATTTTCAGAAGACTGAACAAGGTATTTGTGATCTCCATATTAAGATCAAGGAGAAAGCGATACTCTTTTTTAAAGTACTTGTCAAGTTTATCCTTGTAATAGAGATAAAATGGGGAATTACTGTAAGCTGCATCAATGCTGCGCCAATGCAGTCGTTGCCAGGGTTCATCGTAGACGATCTCAATGTCGCGTATTTTAGTGTGCCTGCCATCAATTTTATTAACAGGGATACTTAATGCCTGTATCCCATTGGCAGTGATGATCCTGCAGCGGTTTCGGTATGTTTGTTTCGGATAGGTCTCGAATGCTTCAATACGGACCTTGCCGGCCGTTAATGCTGCCTTCATCCAGGAAATAGGAGGGAGATAAGCGCTTGAAAGTAGTACTGCTGAGTGTTGGCTTTCCATCTTTGGCAAAAATAAAAAAAGAGACCGAATATCTCGACCTCTTTTTTTTATTATCAAGTACAAAGTATTAAGTACTGTGAAAGTTTTCGATTTTCGATATTCTGTTAAGCATCTTTCTTTTCGCCAATCAGGACGTCATTGATCACTTCTTTGAAAGTTTCCTTTGGCAGGGCCCCCTGCGCCATTTGTGGCTGCCCGTCTTTGGGGCAGAAGAGGATTGAAGGTATGCTTCGGATACCAAAGGCACCGGCAAGTTCGCGTTCAACTTCGGTATCGATCTTGTAAATGTTGATCTTTCCCTTATACTCTACTGACAGCTCTTCCAGGACAGGTGCCACCATTTTACAAGGCTGACACCAGTCTGCATAGAAGTCGATCAGACATGGCAGTTCGCCCTCATATTTCCACTCCTTGTTCTTCTCGAAATTAAATACCTTTTCGAGGAAGGTTTCTTTTGTTAAATGTTCCATTAGTTTATCCTTTATTAATTATTTGCGTTGTTTAGACTATCAGCGGGAGATTTCAGAAGAAATTCATCAATCGCGTTTTTAAATGTTTCTTTCGGTAGTGCACCTGTTGCCATCTGAGGCTGACCTTCCATTGGTATGAAGAGCACCGCCGGGATACTCCTGATCCCAAATATGGATGCAAGCTCACGCTCAACCTGGGTATCTACTTTATAAATATAGATTTGCCCTTTGTACTCTTCTGCCAGTTCATCCATGATGGGAGCAATAAGCTTACAGGGCTTGCACCAGTCAGCATAGAAGTCGATAATGGCCGGTTTGTCGCCAAGATAGATCCATTCTTCCTTGTTGACTACAAAATCCATCACCCGTTCTATGAACATCTCTTTGTTCATGTGAATAGTCTTACCTTCATCTATCGCGTGCTTTTCAGTTTCCGGGCTTTGTTCATTTTGTGCTTTGGTTTCAGTAGAATTACTGCAACTCATTGCCACTATAGCTGTAAAGAGTAATAAAATTGTTCTGAAGTTCTTCATGATATATTTATATATTTAAATAGTTTGCAAATGTATGAATTTAAATTGAATCGCTATAATATCACTTTTGCTATCTTTGTCAAAAATTGTTCCAAAAAGAAAGGATGTCAGGTTTCTGATGAAAAAGCTGTTTTCAAATATCAATCCGAAGCGCTTCCAACATGATTATGAAACGGAAGAGCAGTGCCTCGCATATCTGTCTGATGTGAAGTGGAAAAAAGGCTATACTTGTCGTAAATGCGGCAATACCAACTATTGCAGTGGCAAGAAACCATATTCCAGAAGATGTACCCGCTGCAAAAGCGAGGAGTCGGCCACGGCACATACAGCCTTTCATAGTTGCAAATTTCCCTTGCCATCTGCATTTCAATTGATGTACCAGGTATGTAAAAACCCTGACATCTCGTCCTATGAGCTGTCGCGTTTACTTAAGACCAGACAGATGACATGCTGGAAGTTTAAGAAGAAACTGACAGAGTGTTTGGAGAATAATAAGAGCCTGTTAATAGATTAATTGTCCTGTTTCAAGAGTATCAAGTATCAAGTATCGAGTATCAAGTATCGAGTATCAAGTATCAAGTATCAAGTATCAAGTATCAAGTATCGAGTATCGAGTATCGAGTATCAAGTATCAAGTATCAAGTATCAAGTATCGAGTATCAAGTATCAAGTATCAAGTATCAAGCATCAAGCATCAATACCCCGACTCCTTATTCTAAAACTAGTTTTCTGTACGCCCTTTCACCCCCCCTCTCCATCTCCAACAGGTATATCCCTGCTTTCAGTCCTGAAACATCAATACGTAAGGAGTTGTTGCCTGCTTTCTCATTAAAATCTTTTTTAAGAACTACAAATCCTGTCATGTTGGTGATGCTTATGCGTACTTCACCGTTTTTGTCTGCCATCCATGACAAATTGACGCGATCACCGGCAGGATTCGGGAATATCAGGAGGCTGTTTTTGACCAGGTTTTCTTCAAGCTTCACAAGATCGGTTTCATAATATGCTTCCCATCCCGGAGCGGTGATGGTGTAATTGGTTGAAAATGTCACAAACATCCTTCCCGAGGGCGATGTGACGGGATCTGGCGTGATATCGCCCCCGAATTCGGCCAGCAATTCCTGTGTTTCCAGGTCGAAGACTTTTACAATATCATAGGTTTCTTCAGTATTGAATGAGGTGAAGTAGATGGTCAGCTCACTTGCTCCCGGTGGGTCGAGCATCCACATGCAGGTAGTGCTGTTGTGGTAATCCCTGGGGCCGCTGCCATCTGCAAAGTAAGCCGATTGCTCAGTAAAGTTTGTCATCCCGCTGCAGTAAACAGCTATTTCAGATGTATAGCTGAGGAGCCAGCCGGGAGCTGTTCCGCTACCATCCGACTGATATGTGATCAGCATCTTGTCTCCGGTGGAAGTAATATCTGCAGGGATCGCACTACCTTCATAGCTGCCCAGCACGGGAGCAGCTATTGTTTCTCCATCATATACGGTAACTACATCCCCGGTCTCGGTAAAGAAATTCAGGAACTCCAGGGTGATGCCCTCTACTGAATCCTCCGGGGCAATGAGCCAGCTGCAGTCGGTATTCGTAAGATAATCATATACCGGCCCACTGCCGTCATCAATAGTGCCATCAGTTGAACCCAGGGCTTTCGCCCCCTGACAGTAATATGGATAGCTGTATGCGTTGGTGTCGGGGAATGCGTTGATGATCAGCTCTTGAGCCAGGTTGAAGTTAGATCCACCCGGTGTTAAATTGTCGGTGTAAAAATATCCGTCGTAAGATCCGCCCCAGCCCCAGTTAAAATGGTAATAATCCCCGTCCTGGTAGCCGTCACAGACGAAGGCATGCCCGTTTATATTTGGTACCGACCATCCTGCATAATACATAGGGATATCCCGGTCGAGGTGACTGACAAGCAGGCTGTCCCAGTCCATACTAGTACTGTCGCGATAAACGTACACTGTTTCAGGAGAATATTTAAAGAATGTACGCAGGGCATATGCTGCTTTATGGTTATACATCCCTGAACCGTTAGGTCCATACACCATATCGCAGGCAATGCCCAGGTGGTAGAGCAAGAGGGCAATTGCAAGGTTGCTTTTGTTCAGGCTGGTTGCCATTTTATCCCATTCATAGGTGGTATTGCCAAAGTTTGCTGTAAGGGTGCCATATGGCGGACAGTCATAAGAATAATACCCGGTACCGGTTTCCGGCCAGCGGAAGTAGTTGACAAGCTGCCCAAGTGCTGTAGCAACACATCCTGCATAACAATGACCGCCGGGACCTGCCGGATCGGCAGGGCACATTTCATTATAGAATTGGCCCTGGTTCCACTGGGTGGTAAGCATAGGTTCAACCGCTTTTTCATTCTTAAGCGGTTTAAGTAGTCCTGGGGTATTTGTCAAAAGGTGTTCCCACATTCCTGATATCTCCTCTGTGGCAACAATCTGATAGCCTACAGCCTCTTTAATCTGCAACTTGTATTGTTCCAGTAATGCCGCAAATTGAGGTGGCAGGTCACTATCTGTATATTTTCCCAACAGGGAATAACCCGGAACGGGCATCACATTATCGAATGCCGAAACCAGTACAAAGCCTCCATCTGAGATATTAACAGCATACATGAGGATCTTGCCATTTAGTTCCAATTTGTATGTTTCAGATACTTTGATCTGGCCGTATGCAGTAGGTTCGTACTGTTGAATTCGTTCGAAGAAGAAATTTGTAGCGATCTTTTTGGCAGTTGATTTATCAATCTCACCACCCATCAGGAAAGAGGTGATACATGCAAACAGTAACAGGGATGGAAGCTTTTTCATTGCATAGATTTTAGGGTGTTATGACACTTAGTAATTCAAAAATACTAAAATTTGTGTTGGTAATAAAATAACACCGTAAGGGTTAAGGGCTTAGGTGCATAAAAAAAAGAGAACGCAAATTGCTGCATTCTCTTTTTCCATGATTGTATTTTCAGAAGTTATTTAATAATAACCTTTTTATTAACAGATCCTTTTGTACTGGTGAGATTCAAGATGTAGATTCCCTTTGCAAAGTCAGATACATCGATACTGTTGTTGATGACACCTGAAACATTGGTGAGTACATCGGTATAAACAGCTTTGCCTGTGACATTTACCAGGCGCATTTCAACAGTTTGGTTTCCATCAAGTTTAAAATTCACATTTAATGCATCTGTTGCAGGGTTCGGGAAGATCTCGAGTTTTGTGAAAGCTTCCTCTTCTTCAACACCCACATTGCCGATCTCATAGGTGATTTCCCATCCCGGGTAATTGAGTGTAGAATTCGAACTCCATGTAATAAATACGAATTCGCTTTCACAAACAAACGGTCCGGGTATATCAGTGCCGGAGAATGTTCCCAGTGGGGTGTTGCCATCGAAAACTTTAACAAAGTCTTTGCCTTCTTCTGTGTCGAAATAATTGAAATGAACTGTAATATTACTTGCATACAGCGGCTTGATCCTGAACATACATGTTGCACCGGGAGCATAATGGAATGATCCGCTGCCGTCATCAAATGTACCGACAGCATCGGTGATCTCAAGAAGTCCTGAGCAGTAATCAGGGAAGTCAGAGTAAAACTCTGCCTTAAACCCGTTGCCGTTGCCACTGCCATCGGTGTTCAAGGTGATGAGCAGCTTATTTCCGGTGCTGGTATGTTGTGTTGGAAGCGTGCTTCCTGTATATTCACCAAGCATCGGAGCTGATGTTGTCTCACCATCATATATCCTGAGGTAATCGCCGGAACCCAGGTCGAATTCAACGAAGTATATGGTGATATCAGTAATAGAGTCTTCCTCATTTTGTGGATCGATCAGCCAGCTGACATCTGTGTTTGCCTGTATGTCTTCGATCGGGCCACTGCCATCGGTAAACTGTCCTGATGGCTGGGTGATCACTTCCTGTCCTGATGCATAATAGGGGTAATCAGGGTCGCTTGGGTAGAAATTCTTGACACAAGCCTGTCCGATATAAAAACCACCAACATTGCTGAGGGAATAATATCCATTGCCATAGCCACTCCAGCCGAAATTAAAGTGGAAATTATCGCTCTGGTACCCATCGCAAACAAAGGCATGACCCCCACCGGTTGAATATCCGGAATAATATATGGGGCGGCCAACATCTACCTCTCCTTTCAGGATGGCGATCCATGAGCTTAGAGAAAAATTGGATTTTTCGAGGTAAACGGTGTTGTTATACCTCCAGAATGCATTCAGCCTGTTAGGTACCAAGGAGCTGTATGAGCCCGATCCGTCAGGGCCAAAATTCATATTCACCGAAACGGCGCAATGATAACCGAGCTCGGCAATGGGCCAGGGATTATTGGAGTTGATATCGTCCATCATACCGTTCCACTGATAATATGTGTTCTCAAAATCGGCGCATTGAAGTCCGTAGGCAGGATTGCCCGGTGTATAGCAATGGTCGCCTGTTCCGTTGATAGGATAGCGATAATAATGCATGATCGTGGACATGGCGGTAGCCACACAACCCACATAAGTATGTCCGCCCGAACCACCTGCATCCTCGGGGCACATCAGGTTATACGGTGAATCCTGATTCCATGTGCTTGTAAGCAGGGGATCGACATCTTTTGGGTCGCTGAATATATTCAGATTGCTGATTTCATCAGTGAGAAAATGTTTCCATTCAGCAGCGAAAGCTGCTTCCGGCTGGATATTATTTTCACGGATGTAGGCAATCTGGTCGACATAACCCTGCATATAGCTTGAATAAACATAGGCATGCTCCCCTTTGGGAAATTCACCCCGGAATGAATAGCCAATGACAGGGTCATAGGCATCATCTGCAGAGATGATCATAAAGCCGTCGTTTGTAAAATCAAAGGCATAAAAGGCGGGAATGCCATCAAGGTAAGTTGTATGATCATATGTGATGATCACATCGGCAAATGAGATTCCCTGATCATACTGGTTTACTTTTTCATAAAAGGCATTGATCGCCACTTTTCGGGCATCTTCCTTGTTAACTACGCCTGCTATTCCGCTTGAAAAAGCCAAAACAACAAAGCCAAAGGTCAGTAGTAGGATTTTTTTCATTGTATTAATAAGTTTAGTTTAAATTCTAGTGATGGCAAATATATATATAATACTTCATTTATAAGATTGCATTTTACCATTTATTTAATACTGTATGCTTATTTTACAGACTATTGCTTAGGTAAAATGGTTGCACAAGTGCAATTAATGTTGAGTTTTGAATTTTGAGTTTTAAATTGACTTTTTTTGCACACCTATACTCAATACTCATCTTTCAATACTATTCGTAATACATAGTACGTAATACTTAATACGAATTTTGTTAATTTCGCTTGTTAAAAGATGTTGCAATTCATTTCAGCTATATGTCATTACTAATCAAGAATATAAAGGTTTTGCTCCAGATAAGGGAAGGAGGGGAGTTGAAGGTTTCGGGCAAAGCAATGGCTGAACTCCCTCAACTCAACAATGCCTGGCTGCTTATTGATGGGGGAATAATCCTCGATTATGGGGAGATGGGTTCCTTTAATGTGGCCTTGGAGCAGGCTCCCGATGGCATTAAGCATATTGATGCTGAGGGTAAAATACTGATGCCTGCTTTTTGCGATTCCCATACCCACCTTGTTTACCCTGCCAGCAGGGAAATTGAGTATATCGATAAGATAAAAGGCTTATCCTACGAGGCGATCGCCAAACGTGGTGGCGGGATCTTGAATTCTGCAGGGAAAATGCATGAAGCCTCTGAAGAAGAGTTGATTGCGTCTGCAATGGAAAGACTGGAAGAAATCATGGGATTTGGTACGGGTGCGGTAGAAATCAAAAGCGGTTATGGCTTGAATACAGAGGATGAAATGAAGATGCTTAGGGTGATCAGGAAGTTGAAAGAACTGTCGCCCATAACGATTATCTCCACTTTCCTTGGTGCTCATGCCATTCCCATGGAATATAAAGGCCGTCAAGAAGCATATGTTGACCTGCTTATTAATGAAATGATCCCAAGGGTGGCTGCAGAGGAGCTTGCTGATTATATCGATGTATTTTGTGACCGGGGTTTTTTCACAGTAGAGGATACCGACCGTATCCTTAATGCAGGGATGAAATTTGGCCTCAGGCCGAAGATCCATGCCAATGAACTTGATTATTCAGGAGGGATACAGGTTGGGGTGAAGTATAATGCCCTTTCTGTCGACCATCTGGAATATACAGGGGAAGAAGAGATCAAAGCGTTGTCAGGTTCGGAAACCATGCCGACTCTCTTGCCGGGGGCATCATTTTTTCTCGGACTGATCTATGCACCGGCCAGAAAGATTATCGATGCAGGTCTTCCTGTGGCTATGGCCAGCGATTTTAATCCCGGTTCATCCCCATCCGGAAATATGCAGTTCATCCTTTCACTGGGAAGCATTGCCTATCGGATGCTCCCTGAAGAGGCTATCAATGCGGTGACCCTTAACGGTGCTTATGCCATGGGGCTGAGTGAGCAGCTTGGAAGTATTAGCAAAGGAAAGAAAGCTAATCTCATTATAACAAAGAATATCCCATCTTATGAGTATCTGCCATATGCTTATGGCAGTGATAAGGTGGAGAAGCTTATTATTGATGGAGAGGTGGTGGTGGATAAGAATGCCGAGTGCTGAGTGCCTAATTAAATTAATCAACGAACAAACATAAAAGATAAATGAAACAACTTATCGAATGCGTACCTAACTTCAGTGAAGGCAGGGATATGGCGGTGATCAGGCAGATTACGGATGAAATAGAAAAATCGGAAGGAGTGAAATTGCTGGATGTTGATCCCGGTGCTGCCACAAACCGTACGGTGGTCACTTTTGTAGGCGAACCCGAGCATGTGATCGAAGCAGCATTCAGGGCTGTTAAGAAGGCATCCGAAGTTATTGATATGCGCAAGCACAAGGGAGAACATCCGCGAATGGGGGCTACGGATGTATGCCCGCTGGTACCTATTGCAAACATCAGCATGGAGGAGGCAGTTGAATATGCCCGCAAACTGGCAAAACGTATTGGTGATGAACTTAGCATCCCGATCTATTGTTATGAGAATGCCGCATTTACAGAAGAGAGAAGGAATCTTGCCAATTGCCGCTCAGGTGAGTATGAAGGCATGCCCGAAAAGCTGAAAGATCCGCATTGGAAGCCCGATTTTGGTCCCGCCGAATTCAATGCCGGGGCAGGGGTGACCGCTGTTGGTGCACGCGATTTCCTTGTGGCTTTCAATGTGAATCTGAATACTACCTCTACCCGCAGGGCCAATGCTATCGCTTTCGATGTACGTGAACGTGGCCGCCCGAAACGGGAAAATGAATCCATCTCCGGAAATATCCTTAAGGATGAAAATGGCAAGAATATTACAATCCCGGGTTCCCTCAAATCGGTCAAAGCCATTGGATGGTTCATCGAGGAATACGGCCTTGCCCAGATATCAATGAACCTGACAAACATCAGCATTACACCTGTGCATGTTGCTTTTGACGAAACATGCAAAAAGGCCGAGGACCGTGGCATAAGGGTTACAGGTTCAGAGCTTGTGGGCCTGATCCCTATACAGGCTATGCTGGATGCAGGAAAATACTTCCTTAAGAAACAAAAACGCTCTGCCGGGATATCAGAGAAAGAATTGCTGAAGATTGCTATTAAATCCATGGGACTGGACGATCTGAAACCCTTTATTCCCAAAGAAAAGATTATCGAGTATATGATAGAGGAAGTTGACGGGAATAAATTGGTAGACATGGACCTGACAGCTTTTGCTGATGAAACAGCAAGTGAATCCCCTGCACCCGGAGGCGGGTCTATTTCGGCATATGTGGGTTCCCTTGGTGTTTCCCTCGGAACCATGGTTGCCAACCTTTCTTCTCATAAAAGAGGATGGGACGAACGCTGGGAAGAATATTCAGATTGGGCTGAGAAAGGCCAGGCACTGAAAGATGAACTCCTGTTCCTGGTTGATGAGGATACACGTGCTTTTAATAAGATCATGGAAGGTTTTGGCCTCCCTAAAAGCACAGAGGGTGAAAAAGCTGCCAGGCACGAAGCTATACAGCAAGCCTCGAAATATGCTATGCAAATCCCTTTCAGGGTGATGGAACGCTGCCTGGAATCCATGGAAGTGATGAAGGCCATGGCAGAAACCGGGCTCGAAGCCTCAGTATCGGATGCAGGCGTTGGTGCTCTGTGTGCCCGAACAGCTGTAATGGGGGC
>JAGLYE010000030.1 GCA_023132505.1 Bacteroidales bacterium
CATCTGTCATATCTATGGTTCGTGATCCACCGGATAGGAGAAAACCATCGTCATTTGTTCTGATCAACTTAGACAGGTATTCATTTTCATCTCCATATCTCTTTGCCCAATATAAATTTCCTGCCGTATCTAGTTTATAAAACCATACAAAATGTGAGTCATATCCATACGAACCTTGTGCAAATACATATATAAAAGGTTTATCATAATGTATAAGATTACACGCCAGGCTATCAAAAACGAACACTGTGTCTAGATTTCCGGACAATGTGTATTTGAATACTGTTTTTTCATTCAACAACAAAAAAGTAGTATCATCGATAGCATCGAAATGAGTAATCCTGGGATCAACCAGTGAAAAGTTGATTTCATCCTTTAAATAACCTGAAGAATCGATAATTGCAAGTTTTGTATCGTATAAAATGCCATATTCATGATCATTGATAATATCAAGATCATACATATGCATATAATTGGAAAGCAATCCAAGATTGAGTCTCCATGTCAAAGTCCCTGACGTATCGGATTTGAGAAGAAACACGCTGTCCTTTTCATTATTTGAAAATTTACCTGCAAAAAGGATCTCATTGTTTGAGGTTAACAGAATTTTAAAGTCATACAATCCAATCTCTGCAGGCTTACCAATCTCTTTGGTCCATACAGGTTCTCCATTAAGATCATATTTTGCATAAAACACATTCCAGTGATCTCTTGCACCCGTGTAAAGGCAGTCCCCGCCATAACACGAAGTCTTAGGGCTGAAATACGTGTCATATGTTTTCTTCCAATCTAACATCCCATTTTTAGTGAAATGCGCAATGTACTGAACATGTGTCATAATATATGAACTGTCATCCAGCTGTATCACGTCACCCCAGGTATTTATGCCAAAGTCATAAATCTTTTCGAAGGTTTGCTGACCGGAGGTCCTTTGCCCAAAGCAAAATATCACAACGGAGATAAGCAGGTAAACGCTAATTTTTTTCACAGACATACTATTGGAATCCTGGAATTGCGGTTTAAATATACAAAAAATTGAAACCACTCTCTTAAGGTATAATGGATCGTCAACTGCAATATGACTTATTCAATTGAAATTATTAAATGATATCTAAGTTGATACTTAAAATTAAAATGTCGAATTATCCCAATATCCCTTCATTCATCATATCCAATTCTTCATTATTGAAATAATCCAGATAGGCACGTGTAACATCCTCGGTTTTATGCCCTAAAGCATCACTGATCTTAGAGGTTGAATGCCCCAGGTTTTCATAACCATGACCCCAGCCAGCATGCATCGTGAGATTCGCGCCAGCTGGGGTCAATTTCATTTTCTCTTCTTTTCAAAAAATGATTTAAGAATAGAAGAGCAATCTTCCTCCAGTATACCTCTGCTTACTATTGTTTTAGGATGCAGAATACGATTTCCTGCCAGTGTATATCCCCGTTTTTCGTCGTCCGCACCATAAACCAGCCTGCTGATCCTGGTCCAGAAGGCTGCCCCTGCACACATTATGCAAGGCTCCAGAGTAACATAAAGGGTACAATCGTCAAGGAATTTCCCTCCCAGGTATTCTGATGCAGCAGTAAAGGCCTGCATCTCAGCATGAGCCGTAACATCATTTAATTTTTCTGTAAGGTTATGCGTACGTGCTATGATCCTGTCTTCACAAACGATTACAGCCCCCACAGGCACCTCATCTAGGACCATGGCCTTCTCCGCTTCCTTTAAAGCCTCCCGCATGAAATATTCGTCGTCAAAGATGATCATGGAAATATAATTACAGGGTAAAGTTAATATTTATTGGGGTACGGGGGTCGGGGGACGAGGGTCGGGGAAATAGTTATTATTCATTCACAATATCTGACAATACAAGCTTATATGCGTTATCAACAAAGATGGCAGGATCATAATTGAACCGGCCGTTATGGATTACATCGCCATTCTTTCCAATAATTGTTAAGTGGGGATAACCGTTAATATTAAAACGGTATTCGTAATCGGAGCTTAAACCTCTGGAGATATATTGTGGAAAAGAATACTGTGATTTTCGGTAATGATTCATAATATATGAGGTATCCTCAATTAACGATAAGCGTATGTTTACTGCAATCACCAATACATTTGTATCATCTATGAAATCCTGATATAAAGACTCAAGGTCGGGAAGTTTTTTATAACAGACTGCACAACTTTTGGTGTGAAAATACAAGACTGCTGTTTTACCTTTAATATCCTTTTCTGTAATAGAATTTCCAGAAGAGTCATATAGATCCAGCTTCAGCTCATTGATATAAGGTTTCTTTTCCAGTCCAAAAATATATTCCAGGTAATTATACATACCCCAGTAACCGAGAATTATTGTGGACACATAGATTAATCCGGCAATGATGGCAATTAGCAGGCTTTTTCTTCTTACAAGGCCAATACACCAGATCCCTATTCCGGTACTTATAAATGGTATTATAACAATCGGGGAAACCCAAATATTCCCAATAATCAGGGCTAATAAATCATAGAACAAAAAATGGGTAGAGATAATCAGCAAATAATAAACAAACTTAATCTTTAGCCCACCTTTCGGAGAAAAGAGACCTGTAAGAAAATAGATAATGCCAGTAGCAACAAATTGTACTGGCCATGAAAGTGATGCAAATAAGATGGACAAAGTGTAAGCGGTAACTGAAATAAACATAGTTCCCTTAACTCTCGTATTGCAACATTTTAGTGTTGACAGTATGCCAAAGGAATACCCGGCCAGCATGGCATATGTAAAATATAGAAATCCAGGATAAATAGAAACAAAGCTATGCCAGCTGATGCCGCCAAAGTATGTATATGATTGGTATAAAAACCCGATGATAAAAAACGGGGTTGAACACAAAAAGAAAAGTAAAATATTATTCCAAATTCTTAAGACGCCCGAGAGGGAAAAAGCCGCCAGGAAAAACAAATACCCACTGAGAAGAAATGTAAATTCATAATCCTTTAGGAAAATGAATATCAGCAGTAAAAATATGTTAATGAACAGAGGAAAAACAACTGTATATCTTGGCCACAGGCCAAAACCCGGAGTATTGATTATTTTAAGGATGTCTTTTTTTATTTGCATGCCAGAATAATAATTCTGATTTCAGCCCACCGTAATTCCCATACGTTCCATTAGTATGGTTGCGTTCATATTTTTTGCAATGCCTTTTTTCAACTGGTAATCATAGTCAAGCTTGTCTTTTTCGATGATGATCTCAAAGCATCTGTTTTGAACGTTTTCAGGGAAGTGCTTTTCCAATTCCCCCAGCGAAAGGTCATGGGTGGCTATGATCCCTGAAGCTTTAAGGGATATCAGCTGTTTTATCAAGGCTCTGGACCCGCTTTGCTTATCCCGTGAGTTAGTTCCCTTGAGGATCTCATCCAGGATGATAAAGACCTGCTTATCTTCTTTTAGCATATCAATGATAAGCTTCAGACGCTTTAATTCAGCATAGAAATATGACTCATTATTAGCCAGGGAATCTATGGTATGAATGCTTGTAACGAGATCCATCGGGGAAATGCTCATTTTTTCAGCACAGACCGGGGCTCCGCAGGATGCAAGGAGCATATTCACCCCGACCGTACGAAGGAAGGTGCTTTTCCCTGCCATGTTGGCCCCGGTAAGGATAGTAAAATTCCCCCATCCATTCACTGCATAATCATTACAGACCCTCTTTCGTGCATGAATGAGCGGGTGCCCCAGATGAGCTGCTTCAAAATAAAGAAAATTATCATTTTTGATCTCCGGGAATACATAGCCGGGGTTATTGTAAGAATATCCGGCCAAAGAGATATATGCATCCGTTTCGCTCATAACATCAAACCATCCCGGCAGATGTTCCCGGTACTTTTTCTGCCAGACCTCAAGCCTTACCGACTGCCGTATATCCCATAGAAATAACACATTCATCAGAAATCCAGCCAGGAGGTTCAGGCGTGTATCAAAGGCACTTGAGATGCTCGCAAGCTGCCTGATAGCCCTGCTGGCTGTAATGTCATTGACAGCTAATCTGCCCCTGAGGCTTATCATCCTCTCCGAGCTGAATTCCTGTTCCTCTATCATCCGGAACAACCCGCTGTATTTCTTCATAACCAGAAACTTTCTGCTAAGCAGATTATGTTTCAGGTTCACACGCCTGTATTTGATCCCGGCCAGCATCATGGGAATGACCAGGTAGACAAGAAAAAGCCAGAAGGAAATAACCCCAAACACCGATAACATGAAAATCGAAAGGCTGATAATCGGTACCATGATAATTAGGATACGAAAGAACACTGCTTTAAAGTCGGGAGAGCTGTGTATCCAATCCTTCAGTCCGGATATATCTTCGGGGTTCTCCTCCGTCATCAGTCCCCTGACGCGAAAATCCTGGCGCCAATTGAACAGCTCCGAGAGTTCAGCAATAGCTTTTTGCCTGCTTTGGATCTCCGTGTTCGACTTTTCAATATAAGTAAGCAAAGCGGCAAGACGGTCCTTCCCCGGAATAGTAGATGAACGGTTGATGTATTGAAAGAGACTGCCTTTGCCAAATAGATCAAGGTCGTATGAAAACAGGTGGGTTGCATCCCTGTAGCAGTCTCCTTCATCCAACTCAATAAAATTCCATTCCATGGCATTTTTCTCTTCCCTGTTTATCCTTACTAGTTGTTCAAGAATGGCCTTCCGGCGATGAAGTATGCTATGCTTTTTCACAAGAAAACCAAACACAAGGGTGCCAAGCCCCATAACGATCCCAAAGGCCATCCACGACCATGAAGTAGAAAGATAAATCAGGATGATCCATGCCAGAAAAAAAAGGATTCTGAACAACCCATATCGCCTGATCCTTTGAGAAACGGTATCTTTTTCTACTGAATATTTCAGGTGTAGTTTATGATATTTTTGTTTGAGTTTTTCCTGAGTCATAAATATTGTTTTTTATTATCATCCCCAATAATAACACCAGGGAGGCAACGATGAAAGCGGGGATAAAAGAGGCCTTGATCTCTATAATTTCCGGGAACAATATTCCCCCCACAAAGAACCCCAGGTTGACAATAAAGCCTGACAGAATACTGGCAAGGGCCAGGTTTCTGTATTTTCCCGCATCCCTTTTGCTGAGTGCTAAAATAGTAATTGGGACAAAGATCACAATAGTAGCCAGTCCGATCACCATCAGGTCTACAATATGAGGAAAGATAAGTGACATGAGCATGGCAATGATCCCGAAAATGAATGTGACAATAAGTATCTTTCGCCGTTCAAGTTTAGTATTACGTTTCTTTTTTTGCTTTTTCCAACCACTGAAATCCCTTACAGAAGAGATGGATATCAAGTTAAGGAAACTATCGCCTGATGACATCAGGGCAGACAACAAGCCTACAACGGCAAAAGCCAGCACAAAGGGGTTTGCATGGCTTTCAAGGAAAACCCATATGGTTTCCTTAGGATCAAGGGAAGTACCACTGCTGATATAAACTGCCATCCCCACCAGGGGGAAAATGATATAAAAAGGGATCATTCCAAGGCCGGAAAGTATCGTAACCCTTTTGGCTACTTTTTCATTTTTTGCTGCCAGCAGTCGCTGCCAGATATCCATTCTTACCATGACAGAGGGTGCCAGGAAAAGCGGCAAGCCTACAATAAATACCCATCCATAATGTGTGCCGTTCAAAAAGCTTTCCGGCAACTCAGATAAGCGTGTAAGCGCCCCGGTATCGGTATATATCCCCGGAATGAAAACAAAAATAATCATCAGCAGTATCACAATGAACTGTATGGTGTCAGTTATGATCACACCCGAAAAGCCGGCAATGGCAGTATATGCTATCACTACCATACAGGATATGACGGCAGCTTCCAGGTAAGCAATATTAAAAGCCAGCTTGAGCAAGGTAGCCATCCCAACAAACTGGGCAGCCAGCAGGAAGAAGAAGATAAAGATATTCACACCGCTGACCACAGCAGAAAAACTTCTTGCAAAAACGTGGTCTTTATCATCAGTAAAATGCCTGTTCAGGAATTCAGGAAAAGAGTAAAGGTTCAGCTTTCTCCCCCGGGAATGGATCCTGGATGCATAAAATGAGACAAGAAAAAACCCGATCACATATGCAATACCAATACCAACGGCAGCAAAACCGGATTCATATCCCATGGCCATAAGTCCGATAGAAGTGCCTCCGCCAACAAAGGTTGCAAGTGTTGTAAAAACCAGGGGAAGAGTTTTTGTATTACGGTTATTGACCAGGTAATTGTCGATATCGCCTTTCCTTACATGGCGGAAAGCAAAATATGCAATCACAACAAGGTAGATGATAATCCAGAATACCAGCCAGTTCATAGGGGATCAAATTTATAAAATCCAGATTACCAATCACTGTAAGGGTGTGCAATCAAATTAGCATTGTAATACTTCGGATCGCCTGTGACCTCTTCACCTACCCATGGAGGCTTTGAAAAGGCCTCATTCTCTGTAGTTAACTCTATTTCTGCAATGACCAGGCCGGCATTTTCATTCATGAATTCATCCACCTCCCAGAGATGCTCATCGAAATGAACAAGGTAACGGTATTTTTCTATGATTGGTCCCCGGCACAGTTCCTCCAGTATTGCATGTGCATCCTCCGGCGGAATCTCATATTCATACTCAATGCGGGTAATGCCTGATCCGCTGCCTTTTATTGTCAGATAGCTCTTATCATCCTGCACCCTTACCCTCACAATACAGTCTTTATTTGTGCTGATAAATCCCTGCCGGATATGAAGCGGATCCATGCCGGATTTATATCTATCACTGCTAACAAGGAATTTTCTTTCGATCTCCTTTGCCATGGAAAAATTATTAAGGATATTACCCCAGCCGGGATAACATCCTTTTAAGTTATTTAACGATAGTTAGTTCGTCGATAATATTTTGCGCCCCGGCATATTTATCAATGATAAATAAAACGTAACGAATATCTACGTTTATGGTACGCTGCAGAGCCGGTTCAAAGGCAATATCGCCGCTCATGGCTTCCCAGTTGCCATCAAATGCAAGTCCGATCAAAGCGCCATCACCGTTAATAACCGGGCTTCCGGAATTCCCTCCGGTTATATCATGGTCTGTCAGGAAGCAAACAGGCATCATATCCCCTTCTCCATAGATGCCGTAGTCCTTATCTTTCCACAGTTCCTTAAGTTTATCCGGAACTACGAATTCCCAATTATCGGGATCTTCTTTTTCCATTACTCCGTCGAGGGAGGTGAAGTACTCATATCTTACTGCATCAGCCGGGTAATAATCCTGTACGCTTCCATAGGTCAGGCGCATGGTAAAGTTGGCATCAGGATAAAAGACTTTATCGCTATCCATCTCCCGTAGTCCGGCCACAAACAGCCTGTTTCCCCTGGCAAAATAGTCATTTGCCTCAGCTATTTTCTCGCTGACCTCTTTATAATTAATATTGAAAGCCTTGATGGTTTTATAGGCCGGGTCTTTTGCTATAGTCTTTTCTTTGGGATCATCGAGGAATGCATATACTTTTTCCGGGCTCGAAAAAATACTTTTTTCAAATACCATTGCTGCCCAGTCGGTAAAGTCCCCATTGTATTTTGCAGCAAGTTTTTGCAGCATTTCCGGCTGCTGATCTACAGACACATTCAAATAATACATTTGCATCATTGCAGCCAGCATTTTTTGATCTATCGAAGCATTATAGTTCTTAAAATATCTATCTGCATATTTTCTGAGCCCTTTCACAGTTTTGTCTATCTTTTCCTGTTCAGCTTTTTCTTCCATCAATTTCCTCAGAGTTCCAAAACGGCCTGCAAAGCCCAGAATTTCACTACCACGTGATATCGCCTCACGATGGTACAATTTTGATAGATTATATTCCTTTATAATATCATATCCTTTTTGAATATCGGGAAGTGCCTGCCCGTATTTGGCTTTCCTTGTAGGATTGGTATTCACCCATTTACTGAAACGGTCTTCCAGCTCTACTTTCTTGTCATAAACTTTCAGGCGTTTCAGGCCTTTTGTCTGGCCAATGTAATACTTCCAGTAATTGGCGATGCGGGCATACTTTGAAGCATATTGTATCCTCACTTCATTCTCGGCATCCATGCCCTCACGCATGATGGCAAGTTTTTCTTCCCTGATTTTTACAATGGTCATATTTGACTCATCAACGGCAAGCTTTACACCAAAAGATGTAAGATACCTGTCAGTGCCTCCCGGATAACCCAGGATCATTGCAAAATCACCCTGTTTTACACCTTTAACAGAAACCGGCAGGTGATGCTTGGGTTTCATGGGGATATTTTCTTCTGCATATTCGGCAGGGCTGCCATCCGGGGCCGTATAAACCCTGAACATGGAGAAATCGCCGGTGTGTCGCGGCCACATCCAGTTATCTGTATCGGCACCATATTTCCCTATGGATGATGGGGGTGCACCCACCAGACGGACATCCTTGAATATCTCGTAAACAAAAAGATAATACTCGTTTCCCCTGAAAAAGCTCTTTACAGCAGCATTATAATGAGTGTCTTCTGTAGCTTCAGCTTCGATCTCATCATTGATAGTATTTATCTTTTCGTTGCGTTCATCTTCTGTCATCTCATTATTTAACCCTGCCAGCACCCTTTCCGTAACATCCTCTATGCTTACCAAAAAGCGGACACTTAAGCCGGGATTGGACAATTCTTCTTCCCGGCTCATGGCCCAAAATCCATCGCTCAGATAATCGTGTTCAATAGTACTGTGTGATTGTATTACCCCATAACCACAGTGGTGATTGGTTATGAGCAGGCCATCAGGGGAAATAATCTCTCCTGTACAACCGCCACCGAAGATCACGATAGCATCTTTTAGGCTTGAATTATTAATGCTGTATATCTCCTCAGCTGTGAGGTTAAGACCCATTTCCTGCATATCAACATAATTCAGGCGGTCAACAAGCAAGGGGATCCACATCCCTTCATCAGCTTTTGTGTTGCTCGACAAAAGCATGAAAAAGCCAATCAAAAAGTAAAGTAGTTTTTTCATTGTAATATGATTATAATTTAACTTATAAATTTGCCATTTAATACTTCCACTCAACACTCAACACTCAACACCCACTGCGTCCGCCGTAGCGAAGCGAAGGAGGAACACCCAACACCTAAACATATTTCTCCCCCTTCTCAATCTTCACATCATTCACAATCTGGCGGATCTGCTGTTCATCGGATTTCCTGCATATGAGCAAGGTTCCTTCTTCTTCAACAACAATAAAATCTTTTAGTCCGTTGATCACGACAAGTTTGTTGGCAGGCATATTGATAATACAATCACCGGTATCATAAACCATCACATTTTTACCGTTGATGGCATTCCCTTGTTCATCTTTTGCCCTGATGTCATGCAGCGACCCCCAGGTACCCAGGTCTGACCAGCCGAAATCGGATATTCTGACATAAACATTCTTTGCTTTCTCCATGATACCGTAATCAATGGAAATGTTCTTGCACACAGGATACGTTTCCTTAATAAATCTCTCTTCTTCCGGTGTATTATAAAGGTTGATCCCCTTATCAAATAATTCGTCTACTTCCGGAAGATTTTCCCTGAATGATTTCATAATACTTTGCAGTGACCAGATGAAAATCCCTGAGTTCCACAGGAAGTCGCCACTCTCCAGGAATGTCTCTGCCAGCTCCAGATCAGGTTTTTCCGTAAATGTTCTCACCCTCCTGATCAGGTCATCTTCCGGATATACTTTTTCTTCGCGATATTGAATATAGCCATAACCGGTGTCTGGTCTGAAAGGCTTGATACCCAAGGTTAGCAGCCAGTCATGTGTTGTAGCAGCCTTAAGTGCTGAATGCAGGGTATCAACAAATTCTTCTTCTTTCAGAATAATGTGATCAGAAGGCGCGACGACAACACTGGCATCAGGGTTTTGCTTATAAATTTTGTAATTAGCGTAAGCTATGCATGGAGCTGTGTTCCTTCGCATAGGCTCACACAACACCTGTTCCTCTAATACTTCAGGGAGTTGGGTTATCACCAGGTCCTTATAAATACTATTGGTGACAATGAAGATGTTTTCAGCAGGGCAAAGCCTGGTCAGGCGCTTAAAAGTTGATTGTATGAGTGTTTCTCCCGTTCCGAGGATGTCGATAAACTGTTTGGGGTGTGAAATACGGCTCATGGGCCAGAAACGGGCACCAATTCCTCCGGCCATGATCACACAGTAATAATCTTTGTTCACTTTCATAATTCCGGTTTTCCCGTATGGGATTACAAATGTATAAAATTAATCGAATTAGCTTGTTTCATGGGGCTTTGACCAACTCAACCCTGACAAGCGGATTCACCAGATAAACTCTTTTATTATCAATGCAGAAGCAGCGATACCGTTTCCTGATTAGCGCTCCTTTTTTGAATGTTTTACCATTCGGCAAACGAAAAACACTGCCTTCATAAATCGTCTCCAATGTCAATCCCGGCTCGGAATCATATTTTTGAAGTGTGCGGCTGAGATTAAGGTCAGAACCACTTGAAGCATATGACTTATTAAAATAGCTGTCGAGTGCCAGGCGAATATCATCAGGGAATATGTCCCTTTCAAAAAATGGAACCATAAGTTGCCGATAGATATTCTTCCATTCCACGCCATGGGCCCTGACTTTGTTGCCATGCTTCTCCCATACCAGCAGATGGGCAACTTCATGAACCAGGGTGATCAGGAATGCAAAGTGATTCAGGTCGTGATTTACCGTGATCTGGTGCCCCTTGCCATTTTGAGGGGGACGGTAATCCCCAAGCTTGGATGATCGTTTTTTAGAAACCTTAAGATGGATATTATATTGCTGAAGCCAATCATAGATCAGGTCTACCGAATGTTCAGGAAGATATTTATTCAGGATAGACTTATACTTTTCCATATGCAAAAACAGTACTCTTTGCCGCTGGTTTATGATAAGACCAGGACGGGCATTCTCTGCATTTTTTTCTTTTGCCTGGCTTTCTTCTTCCATACTTACTTGATGCACAAGCGGAGAACAATAAACTGGCTGCGAGCAAAACAGAAAATATTAATCGGACTTTGTTCGTTTTATGAATAACAACAAACATGCTGCAAACCTAACGATAAAATGGTAATTAGCGTATGTTAAAAGGGTACAAGGTACAGGGTACAGGGTACA
>JAGLYE010000300.1 GCA_023132505.1 Bacteroidales bacterium
TAAGAAGCCGCAAAATATGTATCTCCTTTGCACCATTCACTTTTCTGATCCCTATCTCTTTTGTTCGCTGTTCAGCTGTATATGATGCCAAACCCAGCAATCCCAGGCATGCAATAAAAATGGCGATAAGGGCAAAATACATAAATAGCCTGCCCATTACTTTTTCCGATCCGTATAATTCTTCAAATTGTGAGTCGAGCATGAAATAATCGAAAGTAAATGATAATTCGAGATCTTCCCACCTGGATTGTATCCTCTCAATAGCTTTGCCCGGATCTCCCGGATTTAACCTGATTATCATGAAGTTTGGATCGTCGGTATTCATCATGACCAAGGCCGGTTCGACAGCTTCATGCAAGGATTTAAAATGAAAGTCTTCAACCACTCCAATAATTTCATGGGTAACGCTGGTGTCTTGTCCGAATGAAAGCATGCTTTTGCCTATTGGTTCTTCCCAGCCCAGCTTGTTCATCAGGGTTTTGTTGATCAGGATACTGTTTGTATCAGTAGCATTGCCGGGGTCAAAGTCACGGCCATATATCAGTTTCATTCCCATGGTCTCGACAAATCCGAAATCACAATCCAGATTATAAATGATCCAGGGCGCTTTCCTGTCGCCCCCTTCCGGGATATAAGCTGTGCCGTTAAGGCTTCTGCCGGGAATACCGGAAGAAAAGGAAATGCTATTTACACCGGGGAGGCCTGTAAGTTCAAGATCGAATACTTTTATTTTATCCCTGAGCCTTTCTGACCGTAACGGAATAATAAGCACATTTTCTTTTTCAAAACCCAGTTGTTTATGTTGAAGGTATTCCATCTGTAAAAAAACGATACCGGTACATATGATCAGAATGATAGATATGCTGAATTGAAAAACCACGAGGATATTTCTCAGATGGGGTTTTGACTTGCCGCTTCGAGTAAAGGAACCCTTGATCACCGTAATGGGTTTGAAGGACGACATATAGAATGCAGGATAGCTGCCTGCAAGAACGCCCACGATAAGCAATAAAACGATCAATCCAATGATCATATATGGCGTAAAAAGTGTTGTGAAGCCTAATTCCAGCCCGGTAAGACTGTTAAATAATGGCAGTGCCAGTTCTACAAAGATCAGTGCCAGGACCATGGCCAGTATTGCAAGAAGCATTGATTCTCCCAGGAATTGTATGATGATCTGTTTTCGCTGGGCACCGCAAACCTTACGCATTCCCACTTCCCTTGCGCGACTTGCCGAACGGGCAGTGGCCAGGTTCATAAAATTGATGCAGGCAATGATAAGGGCGAAAAATGCAATGGCACCGAAGATATAGATGTAACCGATATCACTGTTCGGTCCTAATTCTGCCATCAGGTTGGAGTGAAGATGGATGCTGCTTAGCCTTTGCAGATAGGGTTCAAAAGTAATATTATCGGTTTCGGCCAACTCCTCCATATTCCTGTATATGAAGTCATCTAATTTTGCCTCTAAAGAGTCTGGATTTGAATTTTCGGATAGCAACAGGTATGTGTAAATCGATAAGGAACCCCAGTCTTCAAATCGTTCTCTCCCCCATTCACGCAATAAGGTGCTATAAGATACCAGACAGCTGAAATCAAAATGAGAATTACCTGGAGGGTTTTCAATGACGGCAATGACCTTTAAATTGACACGGTCATTCATCTTAATCACCTGACCGATAGGCTCTTCATTAAAAAAGTATTTTGATGCCAGCTTGCTGGTCAACACTATGCTATATGGTTCATCTAAAGCAGTTGCCAGGTCACCCTGAAGTATATTGTAAGAAAAGATGTCAAAGAAAGTGCTGTCGACATAATATAGCCCTTCATTATAGAAACTTTTTTCATTTATGGTAAAGAACACTGCCTGATTGCTGGGCATGATACGACTGCATGAAATCACTTCGGGGTATTCTCTGACAAGCGCTTCACCCATGGGGTTGCTTGTCACCGCAACATCCAGAAAATCACCGGAGATAGTAGCCTTAACGGCCACTCTGTAAACATGATCATGGTCCTTGAAGAATTTATCGTAGCTCAGCTCGTGCACAACATACAACATTATCATCATGCATGTTGCCAAGCCGATTGCAAGCCCCGTAATATTAATCAGGGTGTAGGCTTTCTGCCGGGACAGGTTCCTGAATGCGGTTTTAAGATAGTTTCTGATCATTACGCAATATATTTCGGGTGCAGGATACAGGGTGCAGGGTGCAGGGTATACAGGTTTTATTATTTAACTCAACAC
>JAGLYE010000301.1 GCA_023132505.1 Bacteroidales bacterium
TCATGATCCATTTTAATGGCATCAAAGGGGCAGAATTCTGCACATAACCCGCAGTTCATGCAGATATCAACATCAATATAGAATTCTGCTGGTTCGGGGACCGGTCTCCCAGTTTCCGGGTTGTTGGTGCGTTCAATCCAGATGCACTGCGGGGGACATACTTTGGCACATATGCCACATGATGTACAGCGGTCCTTTTTTTCCCCATCTTCATTGACTTCATAGATAAGGAAAGGGATAAACCGGAACTCTTCCGGCACCGGCATTTTTTCTTCAGATACAATTATGGAAACTGCAGTAAAAGAAGCTTTTCTGGGTTCATTTAAAATAGAAGATGCGCATTTAAGCTATATCAACCTCAGCAATGGCAAAACAGAGTTGGAAACCAAGGGGCTGAGCCTAAGGATTGATGACCTCTGGCTTCATAATCTGCCCGGTGACACCCTGTCACATGTTCTGGATCTTGACGAGATTGAGATCAGCATGAAATCACATTCTATGGATCTCCCCGGAAACCTATACAGAATTGATATTGGCCCATTTGAGGCCAGCTATAATGACCAGGACCTGAAACTTGATTCTTTACGACTGATCCCGGCATATTCAAAAGAACGCTTCGGACAGGTGGTTGGGAAACAAACCGACCGCTTCGCTGTTTCTGTAGATCATTTAAATATCTCCGGAATTGAATTCGACAGTTTGCTGAATAAGAAGATCATTATTGACAATATCCTGCTTGAAGGACCTTATGCAGATATTTATCGCGATAAAAGGATTCCCCGCGACATGACACATTTTCCGAAGCTATTTCAAACTTCAGTGGCAGGTATCCCTATGGCCCTGTTTGTAAAATCGATTAATGTCTCTAATGGTTATGTGAATTACCAGGAGATGGCAGAAGGAGCGACCCAGGCCGGGGCAGTCATATTTGACAAAATGGATGTGTTGTTGACAGGTGTCTGCAATTACGCTGATTCAATAAAAAATGGCCAGGCCATCCGGGTTGATGCTCAAGCACAGCTAATGGGGAAATCTCCGGTTCAATTATATTTTAAGCTGCCAATTGGTAATAAGAAAGAGTATTTTACCTTCCATGGCAATGTAAGCTCATTTCCGGCAACCAACATCAATTCTATGATTGAGCCCCTGGCATTCATAGGAGCCACAAGTGGCACTGTAAACAGTGTTAATTATTATGCTGTGGCATGCTGCGATACAGCAATCGGCAGGATAGAATTTAAATACCAGGACCTCAAGGTAGAAGTACTTAAAAAGAATAAAGATTCTGAAAAGGCTTCTGCCGAAAACAAATTCCTATCCTTCCTGGCAAAAACGGTGATGCACAAGAACAACCCTCACGAGGGAAAACCTGTAAGGATAGCAAGGATGTCATTTGTGCGTAACCCCAACAAGGGATTTTTTAACTATGTGTGGAAAACCATCCAGGACGGATTGATCAAAAGCATGACTCCCGGCAAGAAGCACCTTGCCTCCGACATGAGCTGGCCCGATTTCAAGGCAAGATGGGAAAAGAATCTCTGGAAAGACCGGCAAGCATTGAACGCGAAAAACAGCAAGAAAAAAGGTAATAAATAATTATCAGCCACTATTCAGGTGAAACCACTTTCTCGGAAAGCATTGTTTTAACAAGCTTCTTACCCAGGCTCTTTACCACTTTATCAGGTTCAAGGGGATTAAGGGTTTTGGTTTGTCCCCCCCAAACGATCATATCTCCCTTATTCTGATATAAGTTAACATCAATACGGAAGGTCATCCCAGGCTTCCTGTAATAATTCGGATCGGATATAACAGACAGGTCGTGATAATGGTAAAATGAATAGTATTCGTAATAGTTATACGCATATGGGGGAATCATTTCCTGTGGTATGATATACATATCGGTACTGCGTACATCAACCATTTTTATAAACAGGATACCATCAAGCCCGGCACTGTCAAGTTTGCGTTCGAATGTACTGTAATAATACATTGAATCAGGCAGAAAAACATAATTGGCAGAAACAGCTGCAATTCCTTTGTTCTGCAAGGCATCAATAACATTTTTTTCAATATCGGAACTCAATTGCTGATCATAAAACTGGGAGACGACCATGAGCTTCTGCAATGGCTCTTTCATAAAGCGGGCATCCTTCCAGACAGTGTTTACCTGTGCAAAGCTGAATACTGGAATAAACAGAAAGATCAGAAATATTTTTTTCATGGTTGA
>JAGLYE010000302.1 GCA_023132505.1 Bacteroidales bacterium
TTGATATGTTCGGCCCTGAAACCTATAATGGTGAGCCCGGCATCAGCCGAATGTTCACTGATCAACACCTTGCTGCTCACGTTCTCATCCTTCTTGATGATCTGTATGTTCTTTTCCGTGATCGGGATGCGGCCCGTTTTTACCAGCTCCACCAAATTTTTCCTGGTCTGCTCGAGATCTTCTTCTTTGCAGATATCAAAGATCTTGATATCCCCCTTTTGCCAGTCGGGATGGCCGGTGATGATATAGCTCAGCAGTATCATCAGGTTTGAGTTCTGATAGTCAAAGCTCCTTATCCATACATGGATGCCCTTTTTGAAGTTAAAACGCTTGTGTGAGCTGCCCAGGATGCAGATATCGTAATTCCCTGCCTTGACAAGCTTAAAGTTATCGATGATCTGTTCGATCTCTTTTACTTTGGTCTTGTCAAATTCAAAGATCATCATATTATTATCCATGCCTGAAATGCCCGGCAATTGTATGGTTTGAGCAATAGCAGAGGTATATGACGGGGAGATGAGCGTATCGATATAGACATTATTTTTCCGCTGTTCGGTCTTTTCGATCAGCTTATCCAGCATTTGCTGAGCTTCTTCATGGGTCTGCCGGGAATAATAGCCCTCGATCAGGTGGATATAAGTTCCGAACCCATACTTATGGGCAATCCACTCAAGCAGATAAAAGGCTTCTTCCCTTATAAAACTGGCGCTTGAAATACATACTGCTGCAGGTCTCCATTCTTCACTTTTCTTGATCCTTGTAGATTTCTGTAGATAAACCTGCAACTTTCTGTTGAGCTGTATGATGGCACCCCGGAATATTGATTGCAAACCCCTCCTTTCCTTATGGTATCTTGAAATGATCATGTAGATAAGGATCATGGCTGCGATGGCAACAAAGGCATATATCCAGTTGATCTTGAACATGAGCCATACGCTCATCAGAAATCCAATAAGCGAGATGTACCATCTTGAGCGGAACGTAGGCCTGTAGCTCGGATCCGATCCCCAATGATTCAGGAAGGAGATCAGGCAAAGGGCCCCATAGGTAACCATGAAAAACATGGAAATGATCTCCGCCACAATGTTCAGGCTTCCTACAGAGACAACCGCAAATGCAATGATACATGTAATTAATGATGCGTTAAAAGGCTCATTGCTTTCCTTTTTACCTTTTGATAGGAAGCGGTTCAGGCGTGGCAGGGGAAACAGGCGGTCGTATGTAAGGGCCTGCAGGGTTCTGGGAGCTACCATCACCGACCCAATGGCAGATGAAATGGTTGATGCGGCAAGCCCTATCGGGATCACCCATATTCCCCATATCGCTATTTTGCTCATGACAAGTTGCTCAGCTGACAGATCTTCCGGGCTGGCTGAGACCGTTAACTTCCAGGCAATGAACACATAGGTGATCATTCCAAGCAGTGTGGCTGCCAGGGTTCCCCGCGGGATGGACTTTCTTGGTGACTTAAGGTCACCTGAAAGCCCGACTCCTGCAGTCATTCCGGTGAAAGCAGGAAATACAATGGCAAAAACGATAAAAAACTGACCTGAATTCCTGAATGAATTACTGAATAAGCTGTAGCCGTGCTCAGTGGCATAATCGGTGGTACCTGCAAAGAATAATACCAATGTTCCTGCCAGGATAATGACGATCAGGATCAGGGCCCTGACTCCTATTTTTGCTCCCCTGATGAGGATCAGGGCCGTCAGTATTCCCATTGCGGGCAAGCTTATAGCCTGCCTGGGAAGGTCTATGCCATGAGCCGTTTTCATCCAGTCAAAGAAAGGCTCGAAAGCCTCGGTAAATGCAACTACATAAAAAGCAATGCTGATTGCCTGCGAGAAGTACAGGGCCAGGCCTATGGTGGCCCCAATATTTAGCCCGAATGACCTGGAAATGATAAAGTACTCTCCCCCTCCTTCCACCCGTTGGTTGGTGGCAATTTCGGAGATTGCGAGAGCAGTAGGTATGGAAACCATATGGCCGAGCAAAATGATCAGCAAGGCTCCGGTAAAACCCAGCGTACCCACTGCAAATCCGAAGCGAAGGAATAAAATGGCACCCAGTATAGTGGAAATGGCCGTAAAGAACACTGGTGCAGTACCAAACCCATGTGAGCGCTTATTCTCCATAAATCAAAATGATTACACCAAAGATAAGGTAAATGATTATGAATGAAGTTTTGGGTGTTGAGTTTTGAGTTTT
>JAGLYE010000303.1 GCA_023132505.1 Bacteroidales bacterium
GGTACGGTAGATGACAATCCGCAAACCCGCGAAAAGAATTTGCCAAAATCGATTGCCAAGATCATGGCTCCCTACCCTGTGAAACCTATTGAAGAGAAAAAATAAAAGCCTATGGCCGAAACAAAGAAAACAACCGATACAGCCAAACCTCCTGTCAGGAAGCTCATTCTAGGTACCGTTATTTTTGTTATCGGCTTTGCGAGCCCCGTACTGATCCCGTGGGTGCTTTCAACAAATTGGCCTGATGGACTGAAAGCGGTCTTATCAGGCCTTCTTGCATTTGGTATACCCGAGCTTTTCATGATCATTGCCGCTGCGGTGATGGGCAAGGAAGGTTTCAATTACGTGATGGCCGGCCTGGGCCGCTTTCTGAAACCCCTGGCTCCACCTGATGAGGTTAGCAAGACACGATATACCATCGGCCTTTTCATGTTCTTTGTTCCCATAGCTTTCGGATGGCTGGCACCTTATTTCAGCCATCATATTCCATTATTGGAAGGAAACGAAAAGATTTACAATATCGGTGGTGATATTATGATCTTCCTCAGCTTATTTGTGCTGGGAGGGGACTTCTGGGATAAGTTACGCTCGCTCTTTGTGCGACAGGCAAAACCCATATTTCCTCCTAAATCTGTGAAAAAATAATAATTTTCTGTCATGATTAAAAAGTATTTAAAAATTACGCAACAGTATACTGATGCTGCAAAGGTAAGGGGAGCACGTCAGTTGATTCGTCTTGAGGTGATGATTGATGTATTGTTTGCCCTGATGATCTATAAGCTATTCACCTTTATGCCCAACCCTGATATTGATGGGTTTGGCAGAGATGAATTGTACAAGGTGCTTACAGAAAGCTACCTGAACTACACAGTGATCTTTATTGGGCTGGTGTTGGTGATCATCTATTGGGGGATGAACAACCTGCAATTTGGTAACCTTGACCGCACAGATGGAAAGCATGCCACCTTATCTATCCTTCAGGTTTTTTCCCTGATGCTGTATATTTATTTTGTACGTCTGGATGCCCAATTTGAGGGAGAAGTATTCCTGATGCAATTGCAGAGTACTTTTCTTGCTCTGGCGGGATTTTTGAGTGTTGCCAGCTGGTATTATGCGATCAAAAACGGATTGGTCAGCGAGGATCCTACCGAACTTGAAAAGGAAAAGATGTACATTAAACTGCTGCCGGAACCTATTGTAGCTACTCTTACCTTTCCACTTGCATATTTCGGCCCCCTGGCGTGGACATTGGGTTGGCTGTTGCTTATCCCTGTGGGATATCTTTCGAAGGTGGTGCAGAAGAAGATGAAGGGGAGGAAAAATTAAGCGTTGATCCTTTTTGTTTTAACACAAAGGACCCAAAGGATACCACGAAGGACACTAAGGTTTTAAAGAATAATTCGTTTGATTCCATCTTTCAGATGTAAAACGTTGAAATTAACCAATAATCCCAATTTTGATTCTGAGAGTCTGAGATACGTGAGTACCTGGGCTAAATGAATATTAGCAAGGGCTTCAATGGATTTCACTTCTATTACAATCTTATTCTCAACATATAGGTCGATTCTGTAGCCGGTCTCTAATTTAACTTCTTTATAAACAAGAGGTACAGGCTTTTGCTGATATACAACCAACCCTGATTTTGTTAATTCATGGAATAGACAATGTTCATAAACACTTTCTAATAGTCCGGGGCCTAATTCTGAGTGGATTTTAAAAGAACAATCCAATACAATTTTAAATGCTTTTTCAATATACATAATAAGTTACTTTGAGTCCTTTGTGGTATCCTTAGTGTCCTTCGTGTTAAAAAAGTTCATCTAACTATTAATACTCAAAATGAATAAATGTCACACCCTACGGCAAAAAAAAAGCCGCAATATCAATCACGGCTCACTCATATTAAGGTGTAAATATTATTTTGGAAGAAGTTTATCAGTCTCCATAAAAGTCTTTTCAAACAGCCCTCCTTTCGAACCATCAAAGACCGATCCTTCATTGATCGATGATATTACATAGTACCCTATAAGCGTATCTGCAGGGAAGGCAGATAGCGTAACCGGCTCAAAAGAATTCCCTTCAACAAGGAGTGTGTAAGAAGGAGACATCAGGCTTATATCAATTTCATCCAGAAATCCGGAATTGCTCAAACGGGCAAGGCGGCGAAGATAGCGGTCTGTTTTGATAGAATCAACCGCCAG
>JAGLYE010000304.1 GCA_023132505.1 Bacteroidales bacterium
ACTTATGCATCAACCATTGATAACCAAACCATTATGGCTCATATAAGTCATTGCATCCGGGCAAGCGAGATACTGGGAATGGATGAAGACTTAAGGAAAAAATGGATTGACATCCTGTTAAAGATCCCACCGGTACGGATAGGAAACGACAGCACAATTATGGAATGGATTGAAGATTACAGAGAATGGGAACCGGGGCATCGGCATATGTCACACCTGCTGGGATTATATCCGCTGGCACAAATTGCTCCTGAAACTCCGAAATTATTTGAAGCTGCAAAAAGAACCATCGAAAAAAGATTAAAGCACGGAGGAGGGCATACTGGGTGGAGTCGTGCCTGGATGATCAGCTTTTTTGCTAGATTGCACGAAGCAGAAGCAGCTCACGATCATGTAATGGCATTACTGAGGAAATCAACCCGGAGTAATTTATTTGATAGCCATCCTCCTTTTCAGATCGATGGTAATTTCGGAGGCACGGCAGGTATTGCCGAGATGTTGCTGCAAAGTCATAATGGCCTTATCCAGATACTACCGGCCCTGCCTGATGCCTGGCCCGATGGAAGCATAAAAGGACTTTGCGCCAGAGGTGGGTTTGAAGTGGATATAGAATGGGAAAATGGATTGATGACCACCACCAGCATCCACGCAACTGCTGATAATAACTGTTGCATAAAATATAAAGATAATGTGGTAGATCTCGAACTTAAAAAGGGGGACATTATAACTTTAAATGATCAGCTTTATTGAAATGTAACAGTATGTAAATGTAAAATTTATTAAAAATGAACCATAGATTTACCAAGGTAGAACGAGCTTTTATCGAACATCAGGAGACGGGAAAAAATAATGCAAGAATTCCTTACATCACTGTAAATAATTTCCCTCAGCTGGGATTGTTGTCTGCTTTAAGGTTTTTAGAATGGGTAAAGGAGAATCCCGGGGGCGTTATAAGCCTGCCAACCGGAAAAACACCGGAACATTTTATCAGATGGACAAGGCATTTGCTTGAAAACTGGAATACCAGAGCTATTGATCCGATAAGAGAAAAATATGGACTTGATTTCTCAAAAAAACCGGATTTGAAAGGTCTGCAGTTTGTTCAGATCGATGAATTTTATCCAATTAGCTCCAGACAGCACAATAGTTTTAATTATTACGTACGTGATTTTTATATCAAAGGTTTTGGTTTGGATGAGAAGAAGGCTTTACTTATAAATACGGAAGATATCCCCCTGTACGAAGGAAAAAGTTATCAGGAAGTATTTCCTGATCTGAAGATCGATCTGGGCCTGAGATACAAAGATTGCCAATCTAAACAAGAATTCGTCCAGCAACAATCCATCTATAAAATTGATCAGTGGTGCAGTGACTATGAATGGAAGATCCAGGAAAAGGGAGGGATAGGATTCTTTTTGGGAGGCATCGGACCAGATGGCCATATAGCTTTTAATGTACGTGGTTCTGATCACAATTCCACTACCCGCTTAACTGCAACAAATTTTGAAACACAGGCAGTGGCTGCCGGAGACCTGGGCGGAATTGAGATTTCAAGAAATCGTCTGGTGATCACTATCGGCTTGAAAACAATTACAAGAAACCCTGATGTCGTTGCCATCATCATTGCTGCCGGTGAAGCAAAAGCCGGAATAGTTAAAGATGCCCTGGAAAATCCACCCTCCAATATGTTTCCTGCAACTGTATTGCAAAAAGTAAAGAACAGCAGGTTTTATATAACCAGGGGTGCCGGGATAAATTTACAGGATAGCCTGCACAACTATTACAATATAGGCCCCTGGACGGCAGAAAAAACCTGCAGGGTCATCATTGATCTGTGTGAGAAAATAGATAAGTTTGGACGTGATATTACTTTGGAAGACATGAAAAATGATCAATATGCACGCTTGATCCCTGATCTTGATGAGAATACAGTCACTTCAGTAATCGAACAAATAAAATCCAGGATTGACCTTGGATTAAGAAAAAAAAGCAAGCAAAGTTTTTTTCACACCGGGCCCCACCATGATGATATTATGCTTGGACTGTTTCCTGAAGTTATACAGCAGCTGAGACAGATATCCAATCAGTTCAATTTCGTTATACTTACTTCCGGCTTTACTGCTGTGCCCAATTCCTTTGTCATTCAATCCCTTTATAATGTAAAAGAATGTGTGGAAAACGATAAGATTGAAATGATC
>JAGLYE010000305.1 GCA_023132505.1 Bacteroidales bacterium
CGGCAACAGGTACAGTGGGCTATGCATATTGCCAGAACATTTGGTTCAGTGATCCATATTTTCAGGGAACCCCATACCGATCCCGGCCTGGCCGGTAAGATCAATGTGGTTACCGCCCAGATCGAAGAGGCATTCAGGAAGAATAACATCTCTTATAATATCCAGGATGCTGAAAAATCAGGAAATTTTGCCGGAAAAATGATCGAATATGCTACCGAAGAAAAAGCTGATATGATCATGATCATGACCGATGCAGATATTTTCTCACCTAACTTCAACGCCGGAGCCTGGGATGAAAAAATGATGTTCAACAAGGCCCAGATCCCCGTGATGTGTATCAATCCCGTGATGACCGGTAAAGTTTATTACGAGTACATTACGCTAATCTAGGCCGGAGAACATATTGCTATACAGCTGTATAATCATTTCATTTGATCCATTCTTATGCATGCTAACAAGATCGTTGCTGGAATAAACAGGGAATGGAAAGCAAATCCTTTACGTATCATCATCGTGCTGGCCATAATCACCCGGCTCATCGCTGTGATATTTTCAAAAGGCTTCGGATGGTTCGATGATCACTTCCTGATCATAGAAGCATCTCAATCATGGGTGGATGGATTTGATTACAACAAATGGCTGCCGGGCAGCGAGGGCAATACCGGGCCTACCGGACATAACCTGTTTTATACAGGTATACATTATGTCCTTTTTAAGCTCTTCGCTTTTTTAGGATTTGATCACCCGCAAGGCAAAATGTATATCATCCGCTTATTGCATGCAGCATTATCGATGATCGTTGTGATCCTCGGATATAGGCTAACGCTAAAGATTGGTGGACAGAAAGCTGCCGGGGTCTCGGGCTTGTTGCTTGCAGTACTCTGGCTGTTCCCCTTTATCAGTGTAAGAAACCTGGTTGAATTTACCTGTGTGCCTTTCCTGCTATATGGTACATGGATCCTGATGAATAACGAAACAAAGAGGAATCACTTTCTGCAAGGGCTGTTTGCAGGATTAATACTGGGTATTGCTTTTTGTATGCGCTTCCAGTCTATGATTTATATTGGGGGTATTGGCCTGGGCCTGCTAATACTGGGAAGGTGGAAGGAAGCGATTACGGCAGGCATCGGAGTGATCATCACAGTCTTCCTCCTGCTGGCAACCATCGATATTTATATCTGGGGCTATCCCTTTGCAGAGCTGATAGAGTACATAAATTATAACATGCATAGTTATGCGGAATATACCATTGGCCCCTGGTATCAATATATACTGGTGCTCAGCATGGTCTTCATCCCCCCTGTCAGTTTTTTCCTGCTTTTTGGTTTCTTCTATGGTTTCTTTAAGGACTGGAGGAAATATTTGCTCATCTTCCTGCCTGTATTGTTATTCCTTGCATTCCACTCCTATTATCCTAATAAGCAGGAAAGGTTCATCCTGCCCCTGGTTCCTTTTATCATTATTGCTGGTACAGCAGGATGGTACAAATTCCTGCAAATCTCAAGATTTTGGGCAAAGAGGAAGATATTGCATCGCTTTTCCTGGAACTTTTTCTGGGTGATAAACATCATCTTACTGTTGGTTATCACTACCACCTACAGCAAGCGCGCCCGCGTGGAAAGCATGTGTTATCTTTCAAAATATCAGGACATTGACAACATCCTGGTAGAAAACTCGAACAAGGACGGCATCAATCTTTTACCCATGTATTATCTCGGGCAGAGGGCTGGCTATGCTGAGATTAATAATACCAGGCCGGCCGGGAAAGTGGCTGAATGGTATGCCGTAAATCAAATTAATGCACCGGATTTTATCATTTTTGAAGGTGAGAAAAATATTGAAAACAGGCTTGCAGAAGTAAAAATAATATTTCCTGAAATTGCTTATGAGGCAAGCATATCCCCAAGTATAATCGATCGTATATTATTCTGGCTCAACCCCATAAATGAGAATCAAAATGTGTATATTTACAGAAATACACAAGTCCGTCCCCATAAAATTGAATAAGCAGTATGAAGGCAGAAGAGGCAAAACTGAGGATCGATAAGCTGACCCGGCAACTCCGTCAACACAACCATAATTATTATGTTCTTTCATCGCCGGTGGTCAGCGACTATGAATTCGACATGATGTTGGAAGAGCTGATCCGCCTGGAAAAAGAATTTACCCAATTTGCCGATCCGAATTCACCCAGCAA
>JAGLYE010000306.1 GCA_023132505.1 Bacteroidales bacterium
CATAGAAATATTTGAATATACCAATCCCCAGCATGGAAGCTCAGTCCTTGCTGAGAATCAGTTCCTCTACACAGCCACCACCTCCTTTACTGGCAGCGATAAGTTTGAGTACAAGTTCAGATACAAGAACAAGCCCTGGCTATACACTCTCGCTGCTGAGGTGATGATATCCGTTGCCAAAAATCCTGATTGCCCTGTCGGGGAACCCGACTATGGCAGCGGTATGGCTTGGACCGACATTATTGTGAATGCCCTGGCTAATGATCATGACCCGAACGGAGATGCGATTGAGATCAAGGATGTATATTGCATTCACCAGCCGTTTTGCACTATAAATCACACCGACGAAACTATCATATATCAGGCTCAACCTTGCCAGATTGGTCCAGATACTGCCTATTATCGTATTCAAAAAATTGATGCCCCGGAATACTATTCTGAATGGATCCCGATCATTTATGATATTGAATGGAACCCGGTTTACCCCAGGACATTTCCTGATTCCGGGGTTACAACAGGTGGTATTGAATTGATAATTGACTTTCGCAGCAATGACTATATCCCTGATAGCCTGGAAATCGATTATATACATCTGATGGGCGTTGATAAGGGTAAAGCCAAAGTGTTATCCGACAGTACTATTTCTTATTATCCATTTCCGCGCAGTGCCGGCCGTGACACCATACTTTACCGACTGTCAAGGATTAGCCAATCTCCGTTCTTTATGGCCTTCGGCAATATATACATCGATATAATTAATAATCATTCGTATGATTCGCTGAATGTGAATAATATCAATGCAGGATTTAACGCCAGCGGATTTCAGTTTTCACGTATAGATGAGATCCTTGATGTAGGGATTACTAAATACAAACCACATTTCGAAGCCCCTAAAGGCGGTGGTAAGCATACTATATTCAGCAATACACTCTGGATAGGCGGAATTGATGATGGTGGGCAGTTACACCTGGCTGCTGATAAATATCGGCAGCTCGGTTATGATTTTCAACCGGGGCCTGTTTTTTCAGGTATTTATGATTCTGCCTTCTTCAGGAAATGGAACCGCATCTGGAAATTAAACAAAGAAGAAATATCATACCACCTCAATAATTGGTGGAAAGAAGGCTACGAACCGATAGAACCCATAAATACCTGGCCCGGAAATGGAGATGGGAATGGCATGTCGGAACAACTGGCACCTTACTTCGATCAAGATGGGAATGGTATTTATGACCCGGTGAATGGCGATTATCCGTTGATCAGAGGTGATCAGTGTCTTTATTTCATCACAAATGATGTAAAATATCACGGAGAAACCCAGGGAGCCCCTATGTTGGTTGAGATCCATGGAATGGCCTATGCATACGATACCCCAGATGATTCAATCCTGGATAATACAATATTTATTCATTATGACCTGATCAACAGGTCTGAGAATACTTATTATGACACCTACTTCGGCTTTTACACTGATTTCGCCCTTGGTTATGATTGGGATGACCGAGTTGGAAGTCATGTGATGGGAAATTCCTTCTATGTGTATAACGGTGAAGATCCGGACGGTAATAATGAACCAGAGGCATATGGTGACCACCCGCCAGCACAATCACATACAATCCTTGCAGGCCCCTTCATTGATCCTGATATGGAAGATAATCCGACAGGTGGATGTGATCACAGCCTGATAGGATTGAATTTCGGAAATGGCATTCCCGATGACGAACGATACGGGCTTACCCGCTTCACCTACCTTCCCGGGTGTGCACCAGCCCAGGGGGACCCGACAGGCAGTGAGTATTATCAATTCATGAAAGGCCTCTGGAAAGATGACTCCGCAGTCAGCTTCGGTGGTGTTGCCCATTATTATTCAGGGGCGGTTGGTCCGGCATGCCGTTATATGTGGCCCGGGGATACGGATCCTTATAACTGGGGGACTGACTGCGAATTGCCCAACGGAGGCTACAATCAAAATGGCAATTGGTGGACCGAGGAAGAAAGCGGAATGCTTCCCTCTCATCGCCGGGGCATGGGCTCCTGCGGGCCATTCACCTTTCATCCGGGTGATGTGCAGGAAGTGGACATGGCCTATGTCTTTGCCAATAGCTATTACAGTGCGGATTCATCAAAGAATCTGCTGATCGACAGGCTGTATGATCTAAGGCAGCGGGTACTGGATGGCGAGATC
>JAGLYE010000307.1 GCA_023132505.1 Bacteroidales bacterium
TGTCGTAATCTTTCATCAGTCCGTATCCGCCATGGATCTGTACAGCTTCATCCGCCACTTCTCTGGCGATCTCAGAGCAATAGAGTTTTGCCATCGCTGATTCCTTGCCAAAGGGTTTGCCGGCATCTTTCAGCCAGCAGGCTTTATACAGCAGGTTGCGGGCAAGCTCGATCTTAAGCGCCATGTCGGCCAGTTTAAAAGCGTTCACCTGGAACTGGTTTATCGGTTTTCCGAACTGTTTACGCTCATTACCATAGTCACGTGCCAGCTCAAAAGCACCCTGAGCCAATCCCAGTCCCATTGCTCCTATTGAAAGGCGTCCATTATCGAGGGTGCTGAGCATGATCTTCGATCCTTCACCAATCTCACCGAGAAGGTTTTCTTTGGGCACACGGCAATCGTCAAAATAGAGTTCAGCAGTATCGGAGGCTCTCCACATCATTTTTCCGTGCATGGAAACGGTCTTGAAACCGGGTGTTCCTTTATCCACAAGGATAGTTGTAAATATCTTCTTTCCATTTTCCTCACCACTTACTGCCTGCACCGAGCTTCCGATACTGATATCGGCAGAGCCATTGGTGATAAAGATCTTTGAACCATCGATCACCCACTCATCTCCGTCCAGCATGGCTGTAGTTTTGGAACCCCTTGAGTCAGAACCGGCATTAGGCTCTGTAAGTCCAAATCCCCAGAGGGCCTGTCCGGTACATAATTGCGGAAGATATTTCAGCTTTTGCTCTTCCGTACCATAATAATATATAGGCCCAATGCCGAGTGAGTTATGGGCTGCCAGGGTTGCTGCCTGTGAGCTGTCGATCCGTGCCAGCTCTTCAACAGCAATGATGTAAGACAGTGTATCCAGCCCCTGGCCACCGTATTTCTCAGGCAGGGACATTCCGAATAGCCCGAGTTCACCCATTTTGGCTGTTATATCATACGAAAACTCCGCCTTTTCGTCCAACTCATGTGCTACAGGCTTGATCTCCCTTTCGGCGAAATCACGCACTGTATCACGGATCATTTGTTGCTCTTCACTTAATTCAAAATTCATCAATCTCTGGTTTTGGGTTAATTACACCTAAGATCCAGAATCCAGGATCATTATCTATTCTTATCTTTCTTTACCTCTTCCTCAAGTTCGATGAGGGTGGTATTTACTTCCACCATCTCATTCAGTTTCACAAGGATCTTTTTGATCACGGCATTTCTTTTCGAAGTGATGTTATTTTCCATCTTCATGGCATCTATCACCACAACGATTTCGCCTTTCTTCACTTTCTTGCCTTCCTTTACATTGATCTTAAAGACCTTTCCCGGGATAGGAGAAACAATTTGGTTTCCGGCATCCAGGCTGTCGTCTCCAACGCCTGCCGAAAGTTCAGTATCGAGCAGATCGTTCCTGAACATCTGGAAGTCCTTGCCATTGATGGTCACCCTGGCATACTCGCCATCACCCTGGGAAATCTGTGCAAAATAGCTGTCATCACCCATTTTGTAATCAACTTCGCCCTTATCAAGGTATTCCAGTCTGGCTGTCAGAGTTTCTTCCTCAACAATAAATTCCCAGCTGTCATCATCAATGTTTTTCGTGGAAATCTCGATCGTATTATCATCAATGGTCAAATCTATCTTTTGCTGGTTCCGCCAGAACCCGATCGCATTCCAGACATCTATACTCTTAGGTTTATATTCGTTCACCTTTTTCTCAGTGTTCAGGGTATACAGCAGGTAAGCTACCATGGCGGTGTTCTGGCCAACTTCATCTTTATTGTAGGAATCCCTGTTAGGTGCTGTTTTTGTATCCACGGCTACGATTGTTTTGGTTGTTGAGTTTTGTGCTTTCATTTTTTCCAGGTCTGCTTCGAAGCGCTGTTTTGCTGCTCCTGATTTATAATCGCGGTACTGGTCTTCATGCATAGCGAATTCGAAAAGTTCTTCATCATCTTCCCCGGTTTCCCATTTATTATCTTTCATCTCCTTACGATACTTATCCAGTTCATCAGGATAGAAATCCTGCGGAACGCCATCGTAGAATTCACGTTTTTGTTTTTTAGCCAGTTCGATGATCTCCGGTGCCAGAGGCCCCGGAAGTTTACCCGCTTTACCGAGAACCATGTTCCAGGCATTATCATCCATCATGGAATATCTTTCTTCCCCTTTCGCTATCTGCATAAGGTTCAGCAA
>JAGLYE010000308.1 GCA_023132505.1 Bacteroidales bacterium
TAATAGCTCTTCATTTCAATTATCAACCTTCTTTTTATCTACCTATCTATATTTATTTTATTTTTGCACTCTCAAAATCAATACATTTATGAAAGTTACTAAGTTACTTCCCGGAATGAGAACTATTCTGATCCTCTTCTTTGCTGTTCTGTTCAGCACTACGGCATGGTCACAGATACTGGAACCTGTGAAGTGGAATTTTTCCAGTGAGAAAACAAGCGAAAATGAGGCTGTGCTTACCTTTAAGGCAGATATTGAAGCCCACTGGCACCTGTATTCTCAGGATATTCCGATGGCCCCTCCGGCAACAACATTCTTTTTTGAAGAGGATACCTTGCTGTATGAACTTATCGGTGAAGTGACGGAATCAGAATCGATTAAAGAGTTTGACCCCAACTTTGACATGGTCCTCAAATACTTTTCCGATGAAGCTGTTTTTCAGCAAAAAATCAGACTGCTTACAGATGATCCGGTAACGATTAAAGGATTTCTGAACTATATGTGTTGCGACGACATGCGTTGTCTTCCACCGGAGGATGTTGACTTCGATTTCGCTTTCAATGGGGCTGTGGCCCAGGGGGAAACAACTGAAGTTGCCCTGGCCGATGGTGAATATAAACCCACTACTGTCATTATCAAGGATAAAGCTATCCTTGAAGAAATGAAAATCGAAGAGCTGGAGTATGGGTCTATCTGGGACCTGTTTATCCTGGCATTCCTTGCCGGGCTTATCGCCATACTAACGCCATGTGTATTTCCAATGATACCAATGACGGTGAGCTTTTTTATGCACGATGGGGAAAGCAAGGCAAAAGGGAAATTCCAGGCTATAATATTTGGCATTTCAATTGTGCTGATCTACACCGTTATTGGAACAGTTATCGCCCTGACTCTTGGAGTTAACTTTGCCAACTGGTTGTCGACACACTGGTTGCCCAATGTTTTATTCTTCCTCATCTTTGTGATCTTTGCTGCCTCCTTCTTTGGAATGTTTGAGATCACATTGCCAAGTTGGATGATCAACAAGTCTGATAGAAATGCTGAAAAGGGAGGCATAACCGGGCCATTCTTCATGGCCTTCACCTTGGTGCTCGTCTCTTTTTCATGTACAGGGCCATTGGTAGGATCAATCCTTGTGAAATCGGCCACCGGGGCCTGGCTGGAGCCAATAATCGGGATGCTGGGCTTCTCACTGGCCTTTGCTCTTCCATTTGCTCTCTTCGCATTTTTCCCGTCCTGGCTCAATAAAATGCCTAAATCCGGCGGTTGGCTGAATTCCGTAAAAGTGGTGCTTGGATTCCTGGAGCTTGCCCTTGGGCTTAAATTCCTCAGTATCGCCGATCAGACATACCACTGGGGGCTCCTCGACAGGGAAGTTTACCTGGCCATCTGGATCGTGATCTTTGTGCTGATGGGATTCTACCTCCTGGGCAAGATCAAGTTCGCGCACGACAGCGATGTGAAATTCATTAGCGTTCCACGCCTGACATTCGTGATCATCACCTTTGCCTTTGTGATGTACCTTATTCCCGGCATGTTCGGTGCGCCCCTGAAATTCTTATCAGGATATTTGCCACCGGCTCAGACACACGATTTCGATATCAATGCCATTGTAAGGGAAAATGTGAAGATGATGGCTCCGGAAGATGATATGCCTGCCATTTGCGAGCCGGCGAAATATCATGAATTCCTGCATCTGCCCCTTGGGCTTGAAGGCTACTTTGATTATGAGCAGGCACTGTCATGTGCAAAGAAACTCAACAAACCATTATTTATCGATTTCACCGGCCACGGTTGTGTGAACTGCCGTGAGATGGAGGCCAATGTATGGTCTGACACCAAAGTGCTGAAACGCCTTCAGGAAGACTATATAGTGGTTGCACTCTATGTGGACGACAAAACCCTGGTCCCGGAAGAAGAATGGATACGATCCAGTGCTGACGGAAAACTCAAGAAATCAGTAGGAAAGATCTATGCCGACCTGCAGATCCACAACTTCAATATCAATGCCCAGCCTTATTATTTGCTTCTTGGCCACGATGGAGAGATTCTTGTCAAACCCAGGGCATACAACCTCGATATAGATGCTTTCGTGAAGTTCCTTGAAGAGGGAAAGAAAAACTTTATTGAGATATACGGCGAATAAATCATGCAACACCCAACCCTCAACCCTCAAC
>JAGLYE010000309.1 GCA_023132505.1 Bacteroidales bacterium
CTTCAGATCACAGGCGAATTCGTGAATGGCTTATTTGAAGGCACCTGGTTATATTATAATGATAATGGTGAACTGATCGGGGAGGGGAAGTATGAAGCCGGCAGTGGTATCCAGCGCTTCTGGAACCGCGATGGCTCTCTTCTTTCCAGAACTGCTTATGTGAACAATCTCAAGCATGGCAAAGAGTATTTTTATACTCCTGATGGTGAGGTCGATTATTTTGTGGAATATGCTAATGGTGAGCCGGTGGTTGAATAAAGAATCACGAACAAGGAATAAGAATTAAAATGATGAATTGGGGCTTATGTCAATGCATGCCACGGCAATTAACTTCCACATTCTTATTCTTGTTCCTTGTTCCTTGTTCTTCTGTTCTCTATTCTGAAATACAAAAAAAACAAAGTTTTTTTTTATTGTATTTCTAATACATGTACATTTGCATTGTGAATCATTTCACAGTGTTATTAATTAACAACTAATCGAATATATAATTTTAAAATTTCAGGCAATGGATTTAGAAAGACTTATGAACGACCTCGCCAAGAAACACCCTGGAGAATCAGAATACCTCCAGGCAGTGCGTGAAGTGTTGGAATCAATTGAAGAAACTGTTAATGAAAATCCCCATTTTGAGACTGCGGGCATCATCGACAGGCTGATCGAACCCGACAGGGTAGTCACATTTAAAGTTTCCTGGATGGGAGATGATGGTAAAGTGAACGTAAACCTGGGTTACAGGGTGCAGTTCAACAACGCTATAGGACCTTATAAAGGCGGTTTGCGTTTTCACCCCAGTGTGAACCTCAGTATCCTGAAGTTTCTGGGCTTCGAACAGATTTTCAAGAATAGCCTGACCACATTGCCTATGGGTGGTGGAAAAGGTGGTTCAGACTTTGACCCCAAAGGGAAGTCAGATGCAGAGATTATGCGTTTCTGCCAGGGGTTTATGATGGAACTATGGAGAATGATTGGTCCGCAAACCGATATACCTGCTGGTGATATCGGCGTTGGTGGCCGTGAGATCGGATTCCTTTATGGGATGTACAAGAAACTGGCCCGTGAACACACAGGCGTCCTTACTGGTAAAGGCGTGAACTGGGGTGGCAGCCTTATCCGTCCTGAAGCTACCGGTTTTGGTGCTGTTTACTTTGCAAAAGAGATGCTTGCTACCCAGGGTGATACTTTCAAAGGAAAGACCGTTTGCCTCTCAGGTTTCGGAAATGTTGCCTGGGGTGCAGCCCAGAAGATCAACGAACTGGGTGGAAAAGTAGTAACCCTTTCAGGTCCTGACGGATATGTTTATGATCCGGATGGTATTTCAGGTGAAAAGATCGATTATATGCTTGAACTCCGTGCCTCCAACCAGGACATTGTGAAACCTTATTCATATGAATTCCCGGAAGCACAATTTCACCAGGGTAAACACCCATGGGAAGTAAAATGTGATGTGGCCATGCCATGTGCAACCCAGAATGAACTGAACAAGGAAGATGCTGAACACCTTGTTAAGAACGGTTGTATCTGCGTTGCAGAAGGTGCCAATATGCCTTCTACACCGGAAGCTGTGGAGGTATTCATCGAAAGTAAGATTCTCTTCGGACCCGGTAAAGCGGTTAATGCCGGTGGTGTTTCTACCTCAGGCCTGGAGATGTCACAAAACTCAATGAAGTTGAATTGGCCCGCAACTGAGGTCGACGACAGGCTCCACCACATCATGTGTAGCATCCACGAAGCATGTGTTACACACGGCACAGAAGAAGATGGCTATATTAACTATGTGAAAGGCGCGAATATCGCAGGCTTCCTCAAGGTGGCGAATTCAATGCTCGACCAGGGAGTGGTATAGATTAGGCGATTTTCGATTGTCGATTTTCGATTGTCGATGTAATATGAAATATATCATTTGGGATGTCATCCCTTACGGAGGCATCCCTTTCTTTATATCTGATATCTGAATTAGTAGTGTCCGGTTAAATTATTCTGCTTGGTTCAATCTGATCAATATTTTAAAAACTAATGCATATCGCTCGACTCCGCTCGCGATGACAACTCATACCTTTCATTAGGGAGGAAGGGCGCGGCGCTCTGATAAAGCAGCAAATAAAAAACCTAAGTTTGGCGCCGCGCCCTTCTTTGTTTTCAGCCTGATAAGTTGTCACCCCGAGCGAAG
>JAGLYE010000031.1 GCA_023132505.1 Bacteroidales bacterium
TATCGCGATAAGTACATGGAAGCCGTTAAGCCGTAAGTCCATTCATTTATTTTTCGTAAAAATACATCTCCTTTATGTACTCATATACCCTGGGTGGTAGCATATATCTGATGTCTTTCCTCTTTTTTATTGAATCCCTGATAAAGCTGGCTGAGATCTCGAGCAGGGGTGCATCGAAAAAACTGATATTCGGATGTGTGCGGTACTCACCGGGATCATAATGCGGTCGGTTGTAGATATACAGTGTATAATTGTCGAGCAGGATCTTGTAATTCTTCCATTTATGAAAGCTTGGCAGGATGTCGGTCCCACCAATTAAAACAAAGTGCCTGTCAGGGTACTTTTCATCAAGATATGCAAGGGTGTCAATGGTATAGGATGGCTGGTGCATCTTGAACTCAATGTTGCAGGAGCGCATCCGGGCATCATCTTCCACTGCAATATTTACCATGGCAAGGCGATGGTAGTCGGCAAGCAGGTTTTTTTTATCCTTGAGCGGGTTTTGTGGCGAAACAACAAACCAGATTTCCTTCAGGTCAGTATATTCCACCATATACTCTGCCAGGATCATATGCCCGGTATGTATGGGATTAAAAGACCCAAAAAACAGGCCGGTCTTATTTTTATTACTCATCATTCAAAAAATCTGCAATGGTCTTTTTTACCTCTTCAATGGCTTTATCCAGTTCATCATTTACGATGATGCTGTCGAATTCATCTGCCTTGTCAATCTCATGGCGGGCTTTCTGAATGCGCTTCAAAATACTTGTTTCATCATCGCTTGAGCGATTTCTCAGGCGTTTCTCCAAAACCTCAAGTGATGGCGGCATCACAAATATGGCAAGTGCTTTATTGCCGAATTGTCTTTTAATATTCAACCCACCGTAAACATCAACGTCGAAGATCACATGATGCTCTTTGGCCCAGATTCGTGTAACTTCAGATTTTAGTGTCCCGTAAAAATGATCGTGGTAAACCTCTTCCCATTCCAGGAAGGCATCTTCTTCAATCTTCTTTTTGAAACCTTCCACACCAAGGAAATAATAATCTTTACCATCAAGCTCATTTTTTCTTTTCGGTCTGCTGCAAGCCGAAATGGAAAATTCCAGGACATGGAAATCCTTTAGTAATGCATGCACGAGGGTGGTCTTGCCGGCACCTGAGGGCGCAGAAAATATGACCAGTTTGCCTTCCATCAGAGAATATTGAATAATTGTTCTTTGATCTTTTCCAGTTCATCTTTCATCAGCACTACGATCTTCTGGATGTCGGCATCATTGGCTTTGGAGCCGAGAGTATTGATCTCACGGCCCATTTCCTGGGATATAAAACCAAGTTTTTTCCCATTAGACCCTTGCTCTGCAATGGTTTCAGCAAAATACCGGCAATGTTTTTTCAACCTGATTTTCTCTTCCGTTATGTCCAGCTTTTCAAGGTAATAAACTATCTCCTGCTCGAAGCGGTTCATATCAACTGTCCCTTTCTGCAGGGATTCTTCAAGTTGTTTTTTCAAACGTTTCCGTATATTTTCAATTCGTTTTTCCTCAAGTGGCAGGACTTTTTCAAGCAGCTTTTCGATTAAGGCAGCGCGAGAGAGCATATCTTTCTCCAGTGCAGTACCTTCTATCTTCCGGAATTCATTCAGCTTATGGATGGCCGCCTTCACAGCTTCCCGTACTTGCAGCCATTCGTCATCCGAAAGTGAAGCTTGTTCGGCCTTTAATACGTCCGGCATCCTGACAAGTGTATTTATCACCTGATCATTTAATTCAAGGCTTAGATCTTCGGCAAGGGCTTTGATCTCTGTAAAGTATTGCCTTGCCAGATTGCGGTTAAACTGGTAAGTGCCAGATTCACCGCTATTGTCAATATTAATGTTGAGTTCTATCTTACCGCGCTCCAGTTCGTTATTCAGCATCAGCCTGAGATCACCTTCTTTCTCACGATAGAGGGGAGGTAAGCGTAGATTTGCATCAAATTGTTTGCTGTTCAGCGATTTAACTTCAATAGAGATACTCCTTTCCGGTAAATCCAGGGTGCTCCTGCCGAATCCGGTCATCGATTTAATCATAAACCTTTTATTTACAGCAAAGATAATCAGGAAATTGCTTTCTCCAAAACAAGTGTGCCACTGTGCAGTATGGAGTTATTTTAAAATTTTGATTAAATTGCGGTTAATACCATTGAATATGATTAATCAAAAAATGCACATTTTTTATTTAATCTGTATTTTGTCGATGACACTGATGCTTCGGTTGCCGGTTCATTCACAGGATCCCGTATTCAGCAAATTTTCTGAAGAGGAAGGATTACCGGGCAATGATGTGTATGATGTTTTGGTTGCCGGTGACGGACTTTTATGGTTTGCCACAGACAATGGCGTTAGCAGGTATAACGGACATGAATTCCTTAATTATAATGTTGCCAATGGATTGCCGGCAAACTCTACACTTAAACTCTATGAAGATGTATTTGGCCGTATATGGTTCCTAGCATATAATGGGATGCTCAGTTATTATGACCGGGGGAAATTTGTTTTGTATCCTTACAATGATACCATTGTAAAATATTTCAGTGATAATTATTTTAACATAATATTTGTCGATTCAACGGGTGGTTTGCTGATGTCGCCCCGTCAGGGTGGCCATGCCTATATTGATAAAGAGGGCAATATACAAACCCAACCAGCATTGGTACCGCATAGTGGGGATTCCTGTTATCTTTCTTTTGAAGACAAGGGAGATGACTGCTTTTTAACCATCGTTAGCCAGAAACCAAATTCCTGTAAACGGAATGGCCTGCTGTTTTTTATTGACAGTACATATTATCTGCTGGTGAAATTTACGCATCGCCAGTTTCAGCGCAATTACCTTGAAACAGGAAGAAATGCATATCTGGTCAGCTACAGAAATAATATTTATTACATCAAGGATCACAAGATTATAGCCAGTAAATCATTTGAGGATGAGGTACTTTCCATATTTGTGGATGACCAGGATAAATTATGGGTAAGTGTTAAATACGACCATGGCGTTTACATGTTTGAGGACAACTTGTTTGAAGACCAGGGTATTCATTTTCTGGATGGTTATACGATCACCAGCATTACTCAGGATAAGGAGGGAAATTACTGGCTTGGCACTGAAGGCCAGGGTGTGTTCTATTCACCGAGTTTTGATTTTAGCCTTTTTACCCTGCCGGGTGATGACCGTGACCTGAATGTTATGGCACTTGTCATTTCAAGAGACCGACTCTGGTTTACCAGCAGGGACAAACATTTATATTCAGGCAGTTTATCGCAAGGTAAGATAAGCAAGATCAGACTGGTTGATATCGGAGAATCATATGACTGGATCAGGAGCATTTGTATTGATTCGGATGGATATTTGTGGCTCCCCTCAACGAAATATCTGCGTTATGATCCTGCAGGGTTTCCACATCCCCCCGATACGATCTTAAATTCTAACCTCCTCTGCAGTGGTCCTGATGAAACCATCATTGTTGCCAGCAGGAAGTTGGTAATCTATAAGCATGGCAAATTGCTTAAGATCATAGGACCTGATACAAGCAGAAGGATATATTCAGTATATCAGGAAAAAGATCAGGATATCTGGATTGGAACGCTCTATGGACTATTTGTATATAAAAACGGCAAATCATATTTCAAAGGCAGATTATCGCCAATTCTCAAGGAACGGATCAGCAGTATTACCAAATTGAAAGATATGATGGTGATCGGTACATCGGCCCATGGCCTGGTTTTTCTATATAACGACAGTGTTACTAATCATCTGACTGAAGAAAATGGATTGATTGGAAATACGATCAAATCCCTGTATGCACAGAATGATACAACCTTATGGGTAGGTACAAAAGATGGCTTGAACAGGATCGTTTTTACACCCGGGTACGATGATTATGCCATCGAAAGCTATGGAATAAACGATGGCTTGCCCTCCAATGAGATCAATAATATAGGCATGCATGATGGCTTTATCTGGCTGGCTACGGGCAGGGGGCTTGTTTCCTTTGACCCGGTGAACCTCAAGCCACATCTTGTACCGCCCATGATCCAGATCAACAGCGTTCAGATCAATGGCCGGGATACCTGCCTGTTGGATTATTATTCCCTTGACCATAATCAGAATGACATCAGGATCAGTTTTAGCGGGATCAGTTTTCGGTCGGGTGGAGACATCAGGTACCGGTACATGCTTTCAAATTTTAATGATAATATCATCATTACAAAAAACCAATGGGCCATTTTTCCTAACCTGCCGCCGGGCGATTATACCTTTTATGTTAATGTTGGGAATATCCACGACATATGGAATGATTCCCCGAAAAGCATACAGTTCAGGATCAGTAAACATTATACTCAAACATTATGGTTTATGATCTTGCTGATCGTATTGTCGTCCGGCATGCTTGTATTAATCTGGGCCTTCTTCCAGAAACAGAAAAAAATAAAAGAAAATGCCAGGAATGAACTGGTAAAATTGGAACAAAAGTTATTTCGGCTGCAGATGAACCCGCACTTTGTATTCAATGCTTTGCTTGCTATACAAGGTTTTATGTATATGAACAAACCAAAGGAAGCCGGCCGTTACCTGACCGCTTTTGCCAAACTGATCAGGCATACGCTTTACGGTTCTACTGATGAATATATTCCCCTCGATAGAGAAATTGAAGCGCTGCAGTATTACATTGAATTACAACGCTTGCGATTTAATGAAAAATTTGAATTTATCATCGATATTGACGATGAGCTTATGCCGGAATCCATGCAGATCCCACCCTTGCTGATCCAGCCCTTCCTGGAAAATGCCATAGAACATGGGTTGCAGCATAAAGAAGAACAAGGGAAATTGAAGCTTGGCATAGCTATGCAAAACGATTATCTGATGGTGGAGGTAGAGGATAATGGCATTGGAAGGGAAAAGGCATTAGAATTGCAAAAAATGAAAGGGAAACTTCACAAATCCATGGGATTGGAAATTATCAGGAAAAGAATAGAATCCTTGAATAAGATCGTGATAAGGAAAATCCGGATGGAGATCATTGATCTTCATGACAGCAATGGAGCAGCCTCGGGCACACTTGTTAAAATATGCATACCGTATAAAAACATTTAAGCCTTCTTCCTGCGGTATGAGGATAGACCGGGAACAAAGCGAAGTATCCGTTTTTTCTGCTATGATAATTTGCTGAGATTGTGTATTTTTACTGCAAGCCTGCTTAATAAACGATACCAAAGAGAGAATTTACATGATAAAGACAATTGTTATTGATGATGAGGTTAAAGCCCGCGAAACTATTCTTAACATGCTGGAGACATATTGTAGGGATGTGGAAGTGATAGGTACTGCAGGCAGTGTTGAGGAGGGGGTGAAAGTACTCGGTGACCATAGCCCTGATCTGGTCTTGCTTGATATAAAGATGGCTGATGGTACCGGCTTTGACCTTCTGCGCAAGCTGGGCAAAATTGATTTTCTGGTTATCTTCATTACTGCCTTCGAAGAATTTGCCATCAGGGCAATTAAATTCAGTGCAATTGACTATATCCTGAAACCCCTTGATCCGGACGAATTGATGAATGCGGTTCAAAAAGCGCAAGATGTCATACATAAGGAGAATATGTCGGTAAAGCTTGAGGCACTTTATGAAAACCTCGATATGCTTAATACCAGCACCAAAAAGATCGTATTGAAAACCAGTAACAGTGTACATATCGTCAACCTGAAAGATATTGTTCGTTGTGAGTCGGAAAAAAACTACACCCACTTTTTTACTGTAGAAAACGAAAAGATCACCGTTTCCAAAACCCTGAAAGAATATAATGAGTTGCTGAATGATTATAAGTTTTACAGAGTACATCAGTCGCATCTGATCAACCTGGCTCATATAAAACGTTATGAAAAGCAAAAAGGAGGTTTCCTGATCATGGATGATAATTCTTCTGTTCCTGTGTCCTTCAGGAAGAAAGAAGACCTCATGAAGCTATTTAAAAGTTTATAAATATAATACCGCAGCATGACGCAAGCAGGTAATATGCATTTGGATGATCCGCAATTTTATGATGATCCGTGGCAGTATTACAATGAGATGCTTAAAGATATTTCCGGCGCCAGGGAAAGCATTTGTATTGAAACCTATAAATTTGGAGGAGGTAATATTGGGGAGCGTTTTCGTGATGTACTTACTCGAAAGGCTAAGGAAGGTATACAAATTAATATATTGATTGATTCCTGGGGTACACAGGTTTCCCGCCCTTTCTTCAAGAAGCTCGAAGCCAATGGGGGAGAAGTCCGCTTTTTCATGAAGATAAGGTTCTTCTGGGATTTTTTTACGAAGAATCATCGGCGGAACCATCGGAAATTGCTTTTGATAGATGATCATATCTCCTATATTGGTTCAGCCAACATTGCGGGGCACTCACTGAACTGGTGTGAATCTGTGCTGCGCCTGAATGATACGGACCTGAACAAGCAGTTCCAGAGGATATTCGACCAGGATTTTAAAATGTATAAGAGTTACACCTTTAAAAAACCCGCCTTGACACGGCTTATCCGGAGCGGTGAGTATGAGATCCTTCGGGATGTACCTTCTATAACACGGCAGAAAATTAAAAAACGCTACGAAGACCTGATAAAAGGTGCGCGTCAACGCATTGTGATCGAGACCCCGTATTTCCTGCCGGGCTTTTTACTGCGAAAGGCCATGGCAGATGCCGTGAAAAGAGGAGTGGATGTAACGGTTATTATCCCCATGAACTCCGACGTTCACATGATTGATATGGTAAGGGGCAGATACCTGGGGATGTTATATAAAAATGGTGTTAACTTCCGGCTTTACTTACCGCATAACCTGCATGCTAAATTACTTATGGTCGATAACGAAACTTTCTCTGTCGGCTCAGCTAACTTTGATTACCGCAGTTTCAGGTACCTGCATGAGATCGTATTGATCGGCAAGGATGAACGTATAGTACATCAGCTTCGTGACCATATCAATAACTGCCTGCAGAATAGCACTCCTTTTGATTATGAAGAATGGTTGAAAAGACCCTTCGCCCAGCGCTTTTTCGAATGGATATATTTACCATTCAGGCACCTTTTGTAAGACTTCTGCTTTTTATGGCTTTTCATTATGAACGATGCAGTAAATATCTATACATTTGTGAAAAAATAAATTAAAATTTCCTTACGATATGAACTTGAATAAAACAGCCGTACTGAGTCCGGCAGAAGCCATTGCACTGGAAAATAAGTACGGAGCACATAATTATCACCCTCTACCGGTAGTATTGTCACGGGGGGAAGGCGTCTATGTCTGGGATGTGGAAGGAAAGAAATATTTTGATTTTTTATCTGCTTATTCAGCAGTGAACCAGGGGCATTGTCATCCCAAAATCGTCGATGCACTTGCTGAACAAGCTAAAACACTTACTCTTACCTCCAGGGCATTCTATAATGATACTCTGGGTATTTACGAGAAATATATTTCAGAGTATTTTGGCTATGATAAGGTGCTGCCCATGAATACCGGTGCCGAAGGAGATGAAACAGCACTGAAGCTGGCCCGGAAATGGGGATATGACAAAAAAGGTATTCCAGAGAATGAAGCAAAGATCATCGTATGCGAAAATAACTTTCACGGAAGGACGATAACGGTGATCTCCATGTCGACCGACCCGGATGCCCGTGGTGGATTTGGACCTTATACACCTGGATTTATTACAGTACCTTATAATGACCTTGATGCATTGGAAAAGGAGTTGCAGGATCCTAATGTTGCCGGATTTCTGGTGGAACCTATTCAGGGTGAAGCAGGTGTGTATGTGCCGGATGATGGATACCTGGCCAGGTCATATGATCTTTGTAAAAAGCACAATGTCCTTTTCATTGCCGATGAAGTACAGACAGGCATTGCCCGTACCGGGAAATTACTTGCCTGCGACCATGAAAATGTAAGACCTGACATCCTGATCCTGGGCAAAGCCCTGTCGGGGGGTGTTTATCCTGTCTCTGCAGTCCTGGCCGATGATGATATCATGTTATGTATCCAACCCGGACAGCATGGTTCTACATTTGGAGGTAACCCTGTTGCGGCTAAAGTAGCCATAGCAGCGCTTGAAGTTGTGAAGGATGAAAAGCTGGCTGAAAATGCAGCATACCTCGGTGAGATTTTCAGATCGGAACTGAGCAAGATCAAATCAGAGATGATAATGATTGTGAGGGGCAAGGGCTTGCTGAATGCCATTGTGATCAAACCGAAAGATGGAAAATCAGCCTGGGACGTATGTGTAAAGATGAAAGATAATGGTGTGCTGGCCAAGCCAACTCACGACCACATCATACGTTTTGCTCCGCCCCTGGTCATAAACGAAACACAATTGCATGAAGCCTTTGAGCTGATCAAAGAATCTATTCTTTCTTTTTAATAAGAAGTCAGTAGTCAGAATTCAGAAGGATATCGAATATCGGGGAGGGCTTAAAAGGTCACAGCCAATCTCAGGTTAATCAACCTTGGAGTAAGATAATTAGGCACTGCATATTCCTTTCCGTCTTTATCTTTTACCCAAATATATGAAATGGTATTGGCGATTTGAAATAAATTGAATACCTCAAGACTGATCCATGCTGATTTAATATATTTCAAGGGGTTTTTGGGCCCAAAGTTGCTAGATCCGCCAATCAACTGTTTCGAAAAACCAATATCGACCCTGCGATATGGCGGGATACGGTAAACATGCTCGTATTTGGGTGAGTCCGGAGGTCCGAAAGGCAGGCTGCTGCCAAATATAAGCGTTATATTCATTTTCCATGTTGGATTCCGTGGTATGTAATCCTGGAAGAATAGTGCAAAATGAAGATGTTGATCTGTTGGACGGGGGATATAACCGGGGAAGATCTGTACACTGTCAGCTGCGACCGGGTCTTCGGTATATCCCGGGATGATTATTTCACCAGCTTCATTATAGTATTCCCAATAATTGTCTCCTTTGATATCCTCCATGGTTTTCAGCAGTGACAAACTGACCCAGGATTCAATTCCTTTGATAAATTCACCGTTGACTTTAAGGTCAAGTCCGTAAGCGAATCCTTTGGAAAGATTATCACCATAGTACCTGATCCTTACATTATCGATGGTATATGGTACCAAGTCATCAAGGATCTTATAGTATGCTTCTGTCACAAACTTGAATGGTCTGTTCCATGCAATAAAATCCCAGTCCATGCCGGCTACAAAATGTATAGATTTCTGGGCACGGACGGATGGATTGATCCTGCCCTGCAGATCCCTTAGCTCACGATAGAAAGGCGGTTGTTGATAATAACCTGCCGAAAAGCGGAATAGTATATCCTTTTTCCAGTTTGGCTTAAGTGATACGGTAGCCCTTGGGCTGAGAATAAATTGTTTGTTAATATCCCAGTAGCTTGCCCTGAGACCTGCGATCAGGTATCCGTTGGCTTCTCCAAGGCGGAAGTTCCAGCTATTTTGTATAAATGCAGAATAACGGTTCGAATGGAAGGAAGTATCCGTTCGGATGGCTGAATACATTTCAAGTTGTGGATTGTATACAGGAAAGGGATCCCCAACAGTAAAGGGTGGTTCAGGTATGGTATAACCGGCTGAATCGAGCAGCTCCCATTCATTCAACTTATCATGGATGATCTCATGCTGGTACCGGACCCCCCATTGCAGGTAATGTTTACTAAGGTCGAAGAAACCTTTGTGCTCAATATTGAAAACACTTGCCTGCAAATAATTCCTTGCATGATCCAGGAAACTGCCGACCCCCTGGGCTTCAACAACTTCTCCGAATTGTTCTTCTCCGATCTGGTTTTCAAGCCTGCCGATCCAATATTCTCCCAGGATGTCGAATGTTTCACTTTCACGGGTTTGAAAAGCCGAACTGATAAATTGTAATCTCATATTTTCCCTGGGGAAATAATCCAGGCTCAATGCACCCATATAATTTTCAAAGCGATCCAGCTCCTGGCCTTCAAAATATATATTAAGTCTGTAAGCTTCCTGTACAGTACCGAATTCTGTTTGTCTGCTCGAAGGTTTTACCTTGTATGAATTCCGGGCAAAGTTCCCGAGAAAGGATAACTCCACTTTTGGTGAAAACCTGTATGAGAACAATGCCTGCACATCGGCGAAATTCGGTTTATAATCCCCTTCTGTTTCAAGGCTTTTCAGGATATAGGAATTAGTTTTGTACCTGATACCTGTGAGATAAGAGAACCTCTGGTTTTGGGAGATCCCTTCAACATGGGCCTGAGCACCCAGAAGACTGGCCTGAAAAGATCCGCCGAAAGCAGTTGGCTTCTTGTATTGTATATCAAGCACGGATGACATCTTATCTCCGTATTTAGATTCAAAGCCACCTGCCGAAAACAAGATGGACCCAACCAGTGCTGAATTGATGAAACTCAGCCCTTCCTGTTGCCCGGACCGGATGAGAAATGGCCGGTAAATTTCGATACCGTTGACATAAACAAGGTTTTCATCAAAATTTCCTCCACGCACCGAATACTGGGAACTTAATTCATTATTGGAAGTAACTCCCGGCAAGGTTTTGATGATACTCTCAACGCCACCGCTGAGGGTTGGGATTTCGGTGGCGATCTTTGGGTCGAGGCGCTGCAGATTGGTGTGCCTGATTTGCTTGTCAATGATTTCCACATCAGGTAATTCTTCTGCTGAGACTTTCATGACCACCTGTAATTCTTTACGTTGGCCAGCCCGGAGAAATACCCTGAACATCTGTTTTTCATACCCGATGAAAGAAACCACCAGGGTTAACTCAATCGAAGCAGGTACTGACAATTCAAATCGACCCCGGCTATTGGTGGCGACACCCCCGGCATAACCGATCACAGCAATATTGGCATACTCAACGGCATTGCCCTGCTCATCGCTAACCGACCCAAACACAATGGCCTTTTCCTGGGCATTGGCAGAGATTGCCATCAACGGCAGGAGTATCGTAATCAGTATTCTAAATAATTGCCTCATGTGTAAGCCCTTACTCAGGGTCAAAATTATCTGTTTTGCGTTTAAAGTCACCCTCTTTCCAGGCTTTGATGAACTTTGCCCATGCAAATGGATTCAGTATAGTAATGGGTTGTGTTTGTCCGTTATAGTATAG